>JAQXIJ010000075.1 GCA_029007725.1 Bacillota bacterium
TAACCATGATTCAGTTATTTAATCTTGTTTTCGTAATCTTCAATCATTTTTTTAACCATCTGACCGCCGATTGAACCTGCCTGTCTTGAAGTCAGGTCTCCGTTATAACCTTGCTTAAGGTTTACACCCACTTCATTTGCAGCTTCCATCTTGAAGTTTTCCATTGCCTGCTTTGCTTCAGGTACTACGATTTTTGACTTACTCATAATCTTTTCCTCCATACATTTTTTTGAACTGTCGTTCATCTTCTCTTTATATAAAGCAGCCGATTCGTATCGGCTACACTCATATTGTGTGATATTAGCATTAAATTATGACTAAAAAATTTTGCCATATTTTTTGTAAAAAATGTAAAGGAATTAAGGATTATTTGCCGTTACAAGTGTATTGTATTCATAACAAGCATATATAATATGAAATTTTTCAAAAAAATGTCCGAGAGCAGGAAAACATACCCTCGGATGTTTTTTAAAGTGCGATATGCTTTGGAATACCGTTTTTTGTGATAATCTGCGGTTCGCCGAGAATAAGCGGACGAGAGTAAGTGATAAAGTCATCGGTAATATTGTTTGATTCAGAAGTGATAAAATTATCCGGAACGGTTTTTTCTAGATTTGCAACATCACTTACATTGTTCTCAATTATTTTAACTTTGTAGTCATCGATTCGCTCAAATCCCATAACTATGCCGCTTTTGCATTTGACGGCTGCAAGTGCGCCAGCTTTCCCGATTCGTACCGATTCGTCAAGGTCGGTGAGAGATGAAAAATGCGCGCTGCAGCGCTGCAAAACATTGAGCTCGATTGAACGGGTTTTTATGCCAAATTCATCTTTTAAGATATTTTCGACAACCTTTGCCGAACCTGAAAGCTGCGCATGACCGAACTCGTCATGGCTCGTGTTGCATTGAAGATTACTGAAATAATCGCCTTTTTCATTGCGTATCCCCTCCGAAACGGCGATTACCATGTTGCGCACAGAGCATTTTTTGACATCCGAAATCAATTTTTCGATACTGAGCGGCTTTTCCGGAAGATAGATTAGATGCGGTGCAATACCGGTTTCGCTTCGCGCAAGCGCCGACGCGGCGGTAAGCCAGCCTGCATTTCTGCCCATGATTTCTACGATTGTGATGGAATTATCCGCATAAACTGCACAATCACGCGCAATCTCGCTTACGGAAGTTGCGACAAATTTTGCCGCGGAACCAAAACCGGGAGTATGGTCGGTGCCGACAAGGTCGTTGTCGATAGTTTTCGGGACGCCGACGACGGCAACCGTTTTTTTGTGAAGCTTTGCATATTCCGAAAGTTTGCTCACCGTGTCCATCGAGTCGTTTCCACCGATATAGATGAACATTGATATGCCATGTGCCGAGAAATTGTCAAAAATTGTTTCGTATATTTCAGCCCCTTTGGAAAAATCGGGCAGCTTGTATCTGCACGAACCAAGATACGCCGATGGTGTGGTTTTCAGAAGATTCATACGGTCTATATTTGAAAATGTTTTATTGAGGTCGGTGAAATTGTCGTTTATAACACCGAGAATACCATTTACCGCTCCGAATATTTTTCGTCCTTGAGCGAACGCTCCCTCAATCACGCCGCAGAGAGTTGCATTAATGGCGGCGGTGGGACCGCCGGACTGCGCTACCGCAAAATTACCGCTTGTCATAAAAAAATGACCTCCAATTTGTAAAATATTGCATATTATTTATTATATAAAAAAAAACATCAAAAGTCAAATAATTATTGATATTAACAAATAAATATGTTATAATTGTTGTAATAACAGTTTTGCGGAGGTATTACGGTGGAAAATAAAGGACGGAAAGTTCCCGAAGTGGTAATCAGGCGTTTGCCGCGATACTACAGATATCTGGCGGAACTTGACCGGAGCGGTAAAACGAGAATTTCGTCGAATGCGCTGAGCGAAAAAATGGGAGTAACCGCAAGTCAGATTCGTCAGGACTTCAACTATTTTGGTGGATTCGGTCAGCAGGGCTACGGATATAACGTCAAATCTCTGCTTAAGGAAATATCTCAGATTTTCGGCATCAACGATGGATATAAAGCGATTATTGTGGGCGCGGGACATCTAGGTCATGCGCTTGCAAACTATTCCGGCATTCAGAAAAGAGGTTTTTCGATTGTTGGTGTATTTGATATAGATAAGAAAAAAATTGGTCAGGATTATAATGGAATTACTGTGCGGGATATGTCGGAAGCGGAAGCCTTTATAAAGGAAAACGATATTGATATAGCGATACTTACCCTGCCGAAAAACGCAATCGGTGAGGTGGCAGACAAGCTTGTGGAGTACGGCATAAAAGGTCTGTGGAACTTTGCATATGTGGAGCTGAAAACAAAAAAGCCTGTTCCGATTGAAAATGTACATCTTACCGATTCTCTCATGACACTCTCGTTTAAAATTAAACAAAAATCGGAATGAATTCAAACGGCAAAGCCTTGTACTCTGCCGTTTTTTTTGTTTAAACGCGGCTTGCGCGTCTGCAATTTATATTAATAGGCGGAAAATGATTGACTATTTTACCCAAAATGTGTTATAATAAAAATAATTGTTGTGTTCGGAAATAATTATGGAGGTAAATTAAATAGTGGCAAAAAAAAATAAATTGAAAATTATACCATTAGGAGGTCTTGACGAAATTGGAAAGAACATGACCATCATTGAGTATGGAAACGAGATGATAATGGTAGACTGCGGAATGGCTTTCCCTGACGATGATATGCCGGGTGTGGATTTGGTTATAAACGATATATCGTATGTGGAAAAGAACCGCGACAAGCTGAAGGGTATTTTCCTTACGCACGGACACGAGGATCATATCGGCGGACTGCCGTATTTTCTTAAGGAAATAAATGTTCCTGTGTACGGAACACGCCTGACAATCGGTCTTGTGGAGCATAAGCTTAGGGAGCATAACCTGCTGTCCAGGGTAAAGCTTGTGCGCACAAAGGCAGGTGACGTTGTCAGAATAAACAATGTTTTTACAATAGAATTTATAAGAACAAATCATTCTATTGCGGACTCGGTAGCGCTTGCTATAGGAACCCCGGTAGGTACGGTAATCCACATGGGCGATTTTAAGATTGACACAACTCCCATTGTCGGAGATATGATAGACCTTACACGCCTTGGTGAGCTGGGCAGAGAGGGTGTTTTGGCTCTTATGTCGGACAGCACCAACGTTGAACGCCCGGGTTATGCTATGAGTGAGCGCAGCGTTGGGGATAAGTTTGAGCAGATTTTCAGAAACTGCAAAAAGAGGATTATAGTTGCTACCTTTGCGTCAAATGTTCACAGGGTGCAGCAGATAATAAACGCTGCGGTTGAAAACGGCAGGAAAGTTGCCGTTTCGGGCAGAAGTATGGAAAACATCGTTGAAATTTCAATTCTTCTGGGATATATGAAAATCCCAGAGGGAGTACTGATAAACCTTGATAATATCGGCAAATACAAGCCGGAACAGTTGGTTATTATAACCACCGGAAGCCAGGGCGAACCGATGAGTGCGCTTACAAGAATGGCTTTTTCGGACCACAGAAAAGTAGAAGTTACCAAGGATGACTTAATTATAATTTCCGCAACACCAATTCCGGGTAACGAAAAGACTGTGGCAAATGTTATAAATGAGCTGTTTAAAATCGGTGCAGAGGTTATTTACAAATCTCTTGCAGAGGTACACGTTTCGGGACATGCTTGCCAGGAGGAACTGAAGCTGATTTTGGCGCTTGTAAAACCAAAATATTTCATACCGGTTCACGGTGAGCACCGCCACCTTATGCTTCATGCGCAGCTTGCCGAAAAAATGGGCATAGAAAACACTTTTGTGCTCGGAAACGGTTCCGTGCTGGAGCTGGGTCACCGAGGAGCCAAGGTTACAGGCGAAGTAATTGCCGGAAAGGTGCTTGTTGACGGTCTGGGTGTCGGCGATGTCGGAAATATTGTGCTTCGCGACAGAAAACTTCTGGCACAGGACGGTCTTATAGTAGTGGTTGTTACAATATCCGCCGAAACCGGAAAAATCATTTCCGGTCCTGATGTTATTTCAAGAGGCTTTGTATATGTTAGGGAAGCGGAGGATTTGATGACCGAAATCCGCGATGTTGCAAAGGAAAGTATAGAATATTGCAACAATTCACATATAAATGACTGGGCTACTCTTAAAAATTCTGTTAAAAACAGCATATATCATTATATATACGAAAAGACAAAGAGAAGTCCCATGATTATGCCTATAATTATGGAAGTATGATTCATCATAGCTAATTACCGGAGGAAATGTAATGGATTTTTTCTCGATACTATCTCTGCTCGGCGGTCTTGCGCTGTTCCTGTACGGCATGAATTCTATGGGTGAAGGACTGAAAAAGCTTTCAGGCGGAAAGCTTAAATCTATTTTGGGCAGGCTTACATCAAACAGATTTAAAGGTTTTTTTCTCGGTTTTGCGGTCACGGCGCTTATTCAAAGCTCGTCGGCAACCACCGTTATGCTTGTCGGATTTGTAAATTCGGGCATAATGAAACTTAGTCAGACAATCAGCATTATTATGGGTGCGAATATCGGTACAACGGTGACAGCATGGCTTTTGAGCCTTTCGGGAATCAGCGGTGACAGCTTTTGGGTTAAAATTTTTAAGCCGTCATCCTTTACACCTATTTTGGCTGTAGTCGGAGTTATTATGACAATGGCGTCGAATAAAGATAAAAACCGAGACATCGGTTCGATTTTGATTGGTTTCAGCATACTTATGTTCGGTATGGAAACCATGAGTAGCTCAATGGACGGACTTAAGGACAGCACGGCATTTTCGCATATGCTGGTGATGTTTGCTAATCCTGTTATGGGTATACTCATGGGAACGGTTCTGACTGCCATAATTCAGTCATCGTCCGCATCTGTAGGAATTTTGCAGGCTTTGTCCCTTAGCGGCGCAATCAATTTTTCAACTGCGCTGCCGATTATCCTCGGACAGAACATAGGAACAACAATTACGCCTATTTTATCTGCGATAAACGGAAATACTGATTCAAAAAGAGTGGCTATTTCTTGTCTTTATATCAAGCTGATAGGTGTTATAATTATATCGGTTATATTTTACACGCTGAACATGATAATGAGGTTCTCTTTCATGGACAGCACAATAGGCGTTGTTTCCATCGCGGTGATTCATACGCTGTTTAATATACTGTCGACAGTGATTCTCATGCCGTTTTGCAATTCTATTGAAAAGCTGGCGGACATAAGCATTAGGTCTAAAAAGGAAGAAAAAAAGACAGACGTGTTTGATACGCTGGACGAACGATTTCTTTCGGTACCGTCATTTGCGGTCGAAAAGTGCCATCAGCTTGTCTGTCAGATGGCGGATATTTCAAATAGCTCGATTATAAAGGCTACAGAGCTTTTGAGAAACTTTGATAAGAAAAAAATTAAGCAAATAAACGACAGTGAGGATTTGGTTGATACCTATGAGGATAAAATCAGCACATATCTTGTCCGGCTTGCCGGAAGCAAGCTGTCGGATAAGGATAGCCGCGAGGTAACGAAGCTCCTGCATGTTATCGGCGATGTTGAAAGGATATCTGATCATGCGGTGAATATCATGCGAGGCGCGGAGGAAATCAACAGCAAAGAGATTAAATTTTCGGAAGAGGCAATACGCGAAATACATATTATTTCGGATGCCGTATGCGAAATTCTTTCTCTTGCAGTTGAGGCACTTAAAAATGAGGACTGTGAGATTGCAAAAAAGGTAGAACCGCTTGAACAGATAATAGACAAGCTGAAATATAAGATAAAAAACAATCATGTGGCAAGGCTGCGTGACGGGAACTGTACGGTTGAAATGGGATTTATCCTTTCGGACTTGCTAAACAACTATGAAAGAGTGTCTGATCATTGTTCAAATATTGCCGTTTGCCTTTTGGAAATAGCAAACAACTCTTTTGAGACACATGAATATCTCAATCATGTCAAAAATGACGGCGAAAATGAATTTTTTGAGCTTTATGCAGCATACAGAAAGAAGTATTCGATTTAGCGGGTGATGAAATGAACAGGGTATTTTGCATTGAGGACGATCCGGATATACGTGAACTTATTGAATATACACTGCAAACGGCAGGGTTTGAAACCCGTGTGTTTGATTGTGGGAAGGCGTTTTTTGAACAGAATGAGCAGCCTGATATAGTTCTGCTTGATATGATGCTGCCGGACATGGATGGTATGGATATTCTGAAAAAAATTCGAACCGATGCGGAGACACGAGACCTGCCGGTGATAATTCTGACCGCCAAGACCGGTCGAATGGAAAAAATTAAAGGTCTGGACAGCGGCGCGGACGACTATATAACCAAGCCTTTCGATATTCTGGAACTTGTGTCGAGGATAAAGGCGGTTTTGCGACGTTCACAAAAAAAGGAGCAGGCGGCAGAACTTAGCTATAAGGAAATTCGCCTAAGCCCTGAGGGGCACAATGTCTGGGTAGGCAGCGACGAGGTGGTGCTTACATACAAGGAATTTGAAATACTTAATATGCTGATATCTAATATCGGAATAGTAATCACACGCGATAGGCTTATGAATGAGGTCTGGGGAACAGATTTTGAGGGAGAAACACGTACGGTTGACGTACATATCAGAACACTTCGTCAAAAGCTGGGATTTGCCGGAAAATATATCGAAACAATACGCAATGTAGGATATAAAATGGGATAAAAAGCACTTCAGCTTATGGCTGAAGTGCTTTTTATTATATGTACCTGCGGAAAATCCACAGATATCTTTTCAAGTATGGCATTTGTTTCTGCTGAATTCGAACCGTCTATAACTATAATTTCGCAGGTAGGATTTTCATTAAGAATAATGCGTATTTTTGCCTCTATGTTGTCGTCGCCGCTTTCTGCCGGAACAAATATGTATGACAGAGGACGATTTAAAAGGCAGTCTGTGCATATGATTACAAAACAGATAATTAGGCTAATAACTATTGCAAGCATGAGTCCGCTCAAAAAAAATCATCTCCTTTTTCTTTTATAATATGAAAAGGTGTCTCAACGTGTGATTTTCGCGGTTTTATCTTAGAATGTGATTGACAAAACACGTAAAAAAGTGTAAAATAAAACAATAATGCAATGGAGGGATGATTATATGGGACTTACACTTACAGAAAAAATATTGTCCGCTCATCTTGTTGAAGGCGAGATGGTAAAGGGTACAGAAATTGGTATAAAAATAGACCAGACACTAACACAGGACGCTACCGGAACAATGGCATATCTTGAATTTGAGGCCATGGGAGTTCCTCGTGTAAAAACGGAAAAGAGCGTAGCATATATAGACCACAACACGCTTCAGTCGGGTTTTGAAAATGCCGACGACCACAGATTTATCGGCAGCGTGTGCAAAAAACATGGAATTTATTTTTCAAGACCGGGCAACGGCATATGCCATCAGGTGCACCTTGAAAGATTCGGAAAGCCGGGCAAGACCCTTATCGGTTCGGACAGCCATACTCCGACCGGCGGCGGAATCGGTATGATTGCCATAGGCGCGGGAGGAATGGATGTTGCGGTTGCAATGGGCGGCGGAACCTACTACATCACCTGCCCGAAGATTGTAAAGGTAAACCTTACCGGAAAGCTGAGATCATGGGTTGCTGCGAAGGACGTAATTCTTGAAGTTCTAAAAAGACTTTCGGTTAAGGGAGGTGTAGGCAAGGTAATAGAGTACTGTGGTGAAGGCGTCAAGACACTTTCTGTTCCTGAAAGAGCAACAATAACAAACATGGGTGCGGAGCTGGGAGCGACAACCTCAATTTTTCCGTCAGATGAAACGACACGCTTGTTTTTGAAGGCCCAGGGCAGGGAAGAAGACTATACTCCGCTTTCTGCCGACAGCGACGCTGTGTATGACGAGATTGTGGAAATAAATCTGTCGGAGCTTGTTCCGCTTGCTGCTTGTCCGCATTCGCCGGATAACGTAAAAAGTGTTGAAGAAATAGGAAATCTTAAAATCGACCAGGTTTGTATCGGTTCATGCACAAACTCGTCACTTTTGGATATGCTCAAGGTTGCGCATATTTTAAAGGGGAAGACGGTTCATCCCGATGTATCTTTGTCAATAGCTCCGGGTTCCAAGCAGGTGCTTAATATGCTTGCCGAAAACGGTGCTCTGGCAATCATGATTGATGCAGGTGCAAGAATTCTTGAAAGCGCATGCGGTCCATGTATCGGAATGGGTCAGTCACCAAATTCAAAGGGTATATCTTTAAGGACATTCAACAGAAACTTTGAGGGACGATCCGGAACAAAGGATGCACAGATTTATCTGGTATCACCCGAAATGGCGGCCGTGTCGGCGCTGACGGGCGTACTCACCGATCCGAGGACGCTTGGAGATATGCCGGAGTTCAAGCTTCCAGAGGTATTTGAAATAAACGATAATATGATTGTTCCACCGGTTGACGAAGAAAAGATGGACACTGTTGAAATTCTTCGCGGACCGAACATCAAGCCGTTTCCGATATCAAAGCAGTTGGCTGATGATATTGACGCAGGAGTCAGTCTGAAAGTCGGAGACAACATCACTACAGATCATATTATGCCTGCTGGCGCAAAAATATTGCCTCTTCGCTCAAATATTCCAAAGATTTCGGAATACTGCTTTGCAGTCTGCGACGAGCAGTTCCACGACAGAGCACTTGAAATGGGAAAATCAATTATTATCGGCGGCTCAAATTACGGTCAGGGCTCATCGAGAGAGCACGCGGCACTTGCTCCGCTTTATCTCGGTGTTAAGGCGGTTATAACAAAATCTTTTGCAAGAATTCATATGGCAAATCTTGTGAATGCTGGTATTGTCCCGATGACATTTGCGGATGAAAAGGACTACGACCTTATCGACAAAATGGATGAGCTTTCCATTAAGGATATTGTAGGACAGCTTAAAGCGGGAGATATCATAAAGGTAACAAACAAGACCAAAGGATTTGATTTTGATGTAAGGGTAACGCTTTCTGAAAGACAAAAGGAAATGCTTTATGCCGGCGGACTTTTGAACTATACCAAGAACAATGCATAAAAGCAACGAATAATAAAAATCCGGCTTTATGGGAAGCCGGATTTTTGTATTTAAAAATTTGTAAAGTATGTGCCTTTCGCATTGTCATTTTCAACTGTTAAAGCCGTTTGGATGAGTAGACTGCCATCTCCAGGAGTCCTCGCACATTTCTGCAATGTCACGAGTCGCTTGCCAGTCAAGCTCTGCAGCGGCTTTTGATGCATCAGCATAGCACTGCGCAATGTCGCCCGGACGCCTTGCTTCGATTTTGTACGGAAGTTTTTTGCCACATGCCTTTTCGAATGAATGAATTACGTCTAGTACCGAATAGCCGTTGCCCGTTCCGAGGTTATATATATGAACGCCCGTTTCGCCGGTTTTCTTTTCAATTGCCTTGACGTGTCCCAAAGCAAGGTCAACAACATGAATGTAATCTCTTACACCTGTACCGTCGGGGGTGGGGTAGTCATTTCCAAATACGTGTATGCAGTCAAGCTTACCTACGGCAACCTGCGCCACATACGGAAGCAAGTTGTTCGGTATTCCTTTTGGATCCTCGCCCATTTTGCCGCTCTTGTGCGCGCCGATTGGGTTGAAGTAACGCAAAAGCGTGATTGACCACTTGTTGTCGGCTGCATATACATCCTTTAAAATATTTTCAATCATAAGCTTTGTTGAACCGTAGGGGTTGGTGGTTGATGTCGGAAAATCTTCGGTTATGGGAACTGTTTTCGGCATTCCGTAAACTGTTGCGGATGAAGAGAAAACTAGGTTATAAACTCCGTGTTTCTGCATTATGTCAACAAGATTTAAAGTACCTGTAATGTTGTTGTGATAGTATTTCAGTGGAATCCGTGTTGATTCGCCAACTGCTTTAAGTCCTGCGAAATGTATTACAGAATCAATCTTATGTTCCTCAAACACCTTTTCGGTGGCGTCATAATCCAAAAGGTCTACATTGTAGAAGGGAATCTTTGTTCCGCTGAGTTCCTCGATTGTTTCAACGGCTTTTTCACACGAATTGTAAAGATTATCTAAAATTACAACTTCGTAACCAGCATTTAACAACTCAACGCAAGTATGGCTGCCGATGTAGCCTGCTCCGCCCGTAACCAGAATTTTCATAAATCAAAACCTCCAGACTTGTTCTGCCTTTATGGCAAAATAAAATATTTGATGCAATTCAAAACCGAATATGGTTTGTCGGCTTTTTATCATTATACACTAAAAAACCTGGCAATTCAATATTAATTTATTATAAAAAATATTTTTATATGCCGTAACTATTGTAAAATGCTGTAGATTGATGTATAATGAACCGTGTTAATAAAATTATAAAGGAGTAAGGCTTAAGATGAGTCAGTTTTTAGAAAGAATAAAAGAACGCGCAAAACAGGAAAAAAAGACGGTTATTCTGCCGGAATCAATGGACAGAAGAACATTTGAGGCTGCGGAGACAATATTGAAAGAAGATATTGCAAACCTAATAATTATCGGAACTCCAGAAGAAATTGAAGAAAATTCAAAGGGACTTGATATTTCAAAGGCTACAATCATCAATCCGTATACCTATGAAAAAACAGAGGATTACATCAATCTTTTTGTTGAGCTGAGAAAGAAAAAAGGACTTACATATGAGGATGCGAAAAAGCAGGCTCTAAGCGACTATATGTACTATGCATGCCTTATGGTAAAAGCCGGCGACGCAGACGGTGTTGTATCGGGTGCTTGCCATTCAACGGCGAACACACTTCGCCCGAGTCTTCAGATTATAAAGACAAAGCCGGGTGTTGAGCTTGTTTCGGCATTTTTCCTAATGGTTGTTCCAGACTGTGAGTTCGGCACAAACGGGACTTTCATTTTCGCGGACAGTGGACTTGAACAGAATCCTACACCCGAAAAACTTGCGGCAATTGCAGCTTGTTCTGCCGAATCTTTCGAACTTTTGGCTGAAAGCAAGGCTTATGTTGCAATGCTGTCACATTCAACCAAGGGCAGCGCAAAGCACGCGGATGTAGACAAAGTTGTTGAAGCAACCGCCATTGCAAAGGAAAAGCACCCTGAACTTGCGCTTGACGGCGAGCTTCAGCTTGACGCTGCAATCGTACCGAGCGTAGCTGCTTCGAAGGCTGCGGGTTCACCGGTTGCCGGCAAGGCAAACGTACTTGTATTCCCTGACCTTGATGCGGGAAATATCGGATATAAGCTTGTTCAAAGATTGGCAAAGGCAGAAGCATACGGACCTGTAACCCAGGGAATTGCAAAGCCTATAAACGATTTGTCACGCGGCTGCAGCGCTGAGGATATTGTAGGAGTTGTTGCAATTACGTGCGTTCAGGCACAGGCAAACGATTGATTTTATACAGAAAGGAATAATATAATGAAAGTATTAGTTATAAATGCCGGCAGTTCATCACTAAAATACCAGCTTATAGATATGGATACAAAAACACTTTTGGCAAAGGGACTGTGCGAAAGAATAGGAATTGACGGCTCAAAGCTTACACATAAAAATATTGTAAAGAAGACCGAAACCGTGTTTGAAAAGCCGATGAAGGATCATTCCGACGCAATCGCCATGGTAATAGACGCGCTCATCAGCCCGGACTGCGGAGTTATAGCGTCAATGGACGAAATCGGCGCTGTTGGCCACAGAGTCGTTCACGGCGGCGAAACCTTTGCGGATTCCTGCATAATTGACGATGGAGTTATGGATGCTATAAGGGCGTGTGTTCCGCTTGCACCTCTGCACAACCCGGCAAATATTATAGGAATCGAAGCTTGCGCAAAGATTATACCGGGCGTAAAACAGGTTGCAGTTTTTGATACGGCATTCCATCAGACAATGCCCAAGGAAGCATATATGTATGCAATACCTTATGAGTTGTATCAGAAAGAAAAAATTAGAAAATACGGCTTCCACGGCACAAGCCATAAGTTTGTTTCGCAGGAAGCAGCTAAATTTATAGGCAGACCTATAGAAGACCTGAAAATCATTACTTGTCATCTCGGCAACGGTTCATCTGTTGCAGCGGTTAAATACGGTAAATGTATAGATACTTCGATGGGTTTTACACCGCTTGACGGAATTATAATGGGTACAAGATGTGGTGCAATGGACCCAGCTGTTGTTACGTACTTGATTGAAAGCTGCGATATGACGGCGCAGGAGGTTGACGATATGATGAACAAAAAGTCCGGTGTGTTGGGTGTTTCGGGCGTTTCGAGTGATTTCAGAGATATCTCAAAAGCGGCGGAAGAGGGCAATGAGCGCGCAGCTCTGGCAATCGATATGTTTGCTTACAGAGTTAAAAAGCTGATAGGCTCATATGTGGCTGCAATGGGTGGTGTTGATGTAGTTGTATTCACCGGAGGAATCGGCGAAAATGATGCAAGATACAGACTGAAAATTACCGAAGGTCTTGATTGCTTCGGCATAAAAGTTGACCCGGAGCGTAATGATGTGAGGGGTGTTGAAAAAGACATTTCAAGCGATGACGCAAAGGCTAAGACCTTGGTTATACCTACAAATGAAGAGCTTATGATTGCTCTTGATACGCAAAGACTGCTAGGTAAATAGTGGTTTTTAGCATAATTGATAAAAACATATCAATATTTTGACAATAAAATATTAAAAATGCACAAAAAACAATTAGCAAGTTTGTTCAGCTTGTTAATTGTTTTTTTGTTTGAAGAATAATCGGCAGGGGTAAATATATAGTAAAAGACAATCAGGAGGGATTTACCATGCAGAGTTATAAAATAGAAGATATTAGAAACGTGGCGGTTACGGGTCACGGAAAATGTGGCAAAAGCTCAATTGTAGAAGCTATGCTGTATAACAGTGGCGCGATTGACAGACTGGGAAAAGCCGCCGACGGAACGCTGACTTCTGATTATGATATAGAAGAAACGAAACGACAGATGTCCGTTTCGGCATCGGTTGAGCATGTCGAATGGAAAGGCATGAAACTTAATATGATTGATACACCGGGATATTTCGATTTTGTAGGCGAAGTCAAGGAGGGAATAAGAGCTGCAGATTCTGCGCTAATAGTTTTAAGCGGAAGAAGCGGGGTTTCGGTGGGCACCGAACAGGCGTTTAAGTTTGCAACGCAACAAGGTGTTCCGATAGTATTTTTCGTAAATAAGATTGACGACCAGCGCGCCAATTATCAGAAAACGCTGGAAGAAATGAAATCGACCTTTGGAAAGGCAATTACGCCGTTTGTATATCCAATAAAAGAAGGAGATGAATTCAAGGGTTTTGTAGACATCGTAGATATGACGGCAAGAAGGTATGAGGGTCAGGACAGAGTTGATATACCTGTTCCGGACGGTATGGCAGAAACGATAGCGCCACTTCGTGATATGATTATGGAGGCAGTGGCAGAAACCGACGATGCTCTGATGAACAAATATTTTAACGGAGAGGAATTTACTTTCGACGAAATCAAAAAAGCAATAAGAAAAGGCGTAAAAGACGGAAGTATTTATCCTGTATACTGCGGTTCGGGCATGAACAACATCGGTGTAAGGAGCCTTATGGACGGAATAGGGAAATATCTGCCGGCACCAAATGAGATTACAGAGTTTGCTCATGACGCAAAAACGGGTGACCCAGTTGAGGTCGTGCAGGAGGTGTCGGATACGACGTCTGCAATCGTATTCAAGACGATAGCAGATCCTTACGTAGGCAAAATGTCTTTCTTCAGGGTTTATTCGGGAGCTGTAAGAAGCGACAGTACACTGTTCAATCCGAATAAAGGAGTAAAAGAGCGTATAGGAAAGGTATATTTCTTGTGCGGTAAAAAGCAAATTGAAACAAAAATTGTGGAAGCGGGTGATATCGGTGTGGTTTCTAAATTGGAACAGACAAATACCGGCGATACCCTGTGCGATGATAACAAAAATATCATTTTGACAGGAATTGATTTTCCGGCGCCTGTTCTGAAGATGACGGTGGAAGCAGTGAAGAAAGGGGATGAAGAAAAGATTGTTTCAGGACTTACCAAGCTGACTGAAGAAGATCAGACTTTCAGCATTACCAATGACCCCGAAACAAAGGAAATGTTGATCAGCGGTCAGGGGGAGCAGCATATCGATGTGCTTATAAGTAAGCTTAAAACAAAATACGGCGTTGACGTGAAACTCAAGGTACCGACCGTGCCCTACAGAGAAACAATCCGTTCTAAGGTCAAGGTTGAAGGTAAGTACAAAAAGCAATCGGGAGGTCACGGTCAGTATGGTCATGTATGGATTGAATTTGAACCGGGTCTTACCGAGGATATGATATTTGAAGAAAAGATTTTTGGAGGAAGTGTTCCGAAGAATTATTTCCCGGCGGTTGAAAAGGGACTGCGTGAGGCATGTATGCATGGTGTGCTTGCAGGATATCCTGTGGTTAATCTCAAGGCAACTCTGGTTGACGGCTCATATCACCCTGTAGATTCATCTGAAATGGCCTTTAAAACCGCTGCGCAACTCGCGTATAGAGAGGGACTGAAACAGGCAAAACCGGTAATTCTGGAGCCTGTCGGATATCTTAAGGTGTATGTTCCGGAAAGCATTATGGGTGACATAATCGGAGATATAAACCGACGACGCGGACACGTGATGGGAATGGGTGAAAGTGACAAAGAAGGTCTGAATATGGTTGAGGCAGAGGTGCCTATGTCGGAAATGTTCAAATACGCGACCGATTTGAGATCTATGAGTCAGGGACGCGGAACCTTTGAATTTGAGTTTATCAGATACGATGTTGCACCAAATAACGTTGCCGAAAAGGTCATTGCAGATTCCCAAACTATCTAATAAAACGGTACACATAACTTTTATACATAGTGACTAAAATATTTTTTGTTTTTTGTTGATTTAGAATCTTATATTTGGCGGTTCAATATGTTAGAATAAGATATACATTAAAGAATCGCTATTGGAAGAGAGGAATTTGTAATGGCAGATCTACAACTAAAACATATTTATAAAAAATATTCAGGCGGAGTTACAGCTGTAAGTGATTTCTGCTTGGATATCGAAGACAAAGAATTTATCGTACTGGTAGGACCTTCGGGATGCGGAAAATCAACAACTCTCCGTATGATTGCAGGTCTTGAAGAGATAAGCGAAGGTGAGCTTTACATCGGCGGAAAGCTGATGAACGACGTTGCGCCTAAGGACAGAGATATCGCAATGGTTTTCCAGAACTATGCTCTGTATCCCCATATGTCTGTTTTCGATAACATGGCATTCGGTTTAAAACTCAGAAAAACTCCTAAGGCAGAAATTGACAAGAGAGTTCACGAGGCTGCAAAGATCCTTGACATTGAGCATCTCCTCGATAGAAAGCCTAAGGCTTTGTCAGGTGGTCAGAGACAGCGTGTTGCGCTTGGTCGTGCTATTGTTCGTAGTCCTAAGGTATTTCTGATGGACGAACCTCTGTCAAATCTTGACGCTAAACTGAGAGTAGCAATGAGAACCGAAATCAATAAGCTACATAAAAGACTTCAGACAACATTTATCTATGTAACACATGACCAGACTGAGGCTATGACAATGGGTACAAGAATCATTGTTATGAAAGATGGTATTATTCAACAGGTGGATACTCCTGCAAATCTTTACAATAAGCCTTGTAATATGTTCACAGCGGGATTTATCGGAAGCCCACAAATGAACTTTGTTGACGCGGTACTTTCCAAGAACGCTGAAGGTGTATTCCTTGAATTTAACGGCGATACAATAAAGCTTCCTGATGGAAAGGCTTCTAATCCGGCTCTTGACAACTATATAGGTAAAACTGTAGTACTCGGTATCAGACCGGAAGATATTCATGATGATGAAGCATTTGCATCTTCACTGCCTGACGCAACAGTAAATGCATATGTAGACGTTACAGAAATGATGGGGGCTGAAACATATCTGTACCTAAAGATTGCTGATACTCCGTTCGTTGCAAGAGTAAATCAAAGAAGTACAGCAAAAATGGGTGACAGCATAAAAGTTACATTTGATACAAACAAAATTCACCTGTTTGACAAGGAAACAGAACTTACAATTATTAACTGATAATATGTAGTTCCACAAGGACGCTTTTTTAAAGCGTCCTTGTTTTTATATTGACAAATATTGATTTATGTGTATAAAAATGGTATAATTAGTAGTGATTAGGGAGGTGAACAAAGTGACTGAACGCAAAAATAAAGAGCATCAAAAAAAAATGGATAGTGAACAGGAAAATATTCATGAACATCACAGACAAAGAATGAAAAAGAAATTTTTAGATGCCGGTGCAGCCAATGATACTTTTCCGGATCATGAAATACTTGAGATGATCCTTTATTGTGCCCAGCCCAGAAAAAATACGAATGACTTGGGTCATAAGCTTTTGCAAGAATTCGGCAGTGTTGCAAATGTCGTTGAGGCAGACTATGAAAAGCTGAAAAGCATTAAAGGCGTAGGAGAGCATACGGCTTTTGTTTTTAAATTAATACAGGCAGTTATAAATAAATATGAAAAGGACAAGCATAATATTTCAAAAGTAATACTAACACCGGAAAACATAAAGATTTATATAAGAAATTTATTCTACGGACTTACTAATGAGGTTGCGTATGCAATTCTTCTTGATGCTAATTGCGAAGTGAAAAAGGTTCAAAAAATTTCTACCGGTACGGTGAATTCAGCTGCAATTCATACCCGTGAAATTGTCAAACTGGCGGTTAATGAAAAATATCCCTACCTTATGCTGGCACATAACCATCCGAATGGGAATCCACTTCCTTCACAGAGTGATATAGACATGACAAAAATTGTAGATAAGGCGCTAAGCTTTATTGAAGTGAGGCTCGTAGATCACGTAATTGTTGCAGGCGACGAAGTAATAAGCATGGCGAAAAATTTCGGATTTTTCAATAAATAGTAAAAAAAGTATCAGGTCAACCTAACCTGATGCTTTATTCATTCTTGACCTTTATCACATACTCGATTCCCCAGTCGAAGGAGTTTGTTTTCATATCGGCATCAACGCCTCCCTCGCGCATAATATCAAGTGCGCGCTTTATTGTGTTTGTAAAAACACGCACGTCCTGGAAACTTCTAAATTTCAGGTTTTGCGTTGTGGTCTTTCTGCTTTTCAGCATTTTTTTTATAAGCTCTTCAGTTTGAGCTACATTCAGTTTTTTTTCACTGATGATGCGTACAGCTTTTAGCTGCGATTCCTCATCGGTAAGATGTAGCAAAGCACGAGCGTGACGTTCGGATAACGAATATTCAAGAATCATTCTTTTGGTTTTAGGATAAAGCCGTAAAAGACGTAGCTTGTTTGCTATGGTTGACTGCGATTTCCCAAGCTTTTTTGCGATTTCCTCCTGAGTCATGCCCTGAGCATGAATAAGATTCTGATAGCTTTCAGCAATTTCAAAAAAGGATAGGTCATCCCTTTGCAAATTTTCCAAAAGGGCAAGGATGGCCGATTTTTTGTCATCGATATTCATTATAATTGCCGGAATTGTATCAAGGCCGGCATTTTCGGCTGCTCTAAAACGACGCTCTCCGGCAATTATTTCATAGCCGCAGCGAACCTTTCTGACGCTTATAGGCTGCAAAACGCCAAATTCTTTAATTGACGCAGTAAGCTCTTCGAGACTTATAGAATCAAAATATTTACGCGGCTGTGCCGGATTGGGAAATATGTTGTGAATAGGAATGCTTACAACCTTCATAAGTCCTTTTTCTTTGGATTTAAAAACCTGCATAGCAATTATTCCTTTCGTGTATAATTTATGGAAGGCGGTAAGGCAGTCTTGAAAATGAAATTTGGGGGAGCATATGTACACATATTTGGGAGCGTATGCACATATACATAAAGTGGTCAGACCGCCTTACTGGTTCAATTATAACATATATTTCCAAAATCGGAACAAAAATCGTTCGTCAAAAAAAAACGACTTTTTTAAATAGTCGTTTTTTTCTTTAAATTATAACAGCCTCCGATAGGATTTTTTGTAACAATTCCGGCTTTTCTGGGATATTGCTGCGGAGTATGTCGTACTTTTTTTACTATAATAATCTTATGATTGAGGTCAGAGCAAGGGATTTTTGCGGAAAACACCTCGCTGACCTCACCGCCAAGGACATATATAGCGCGCTTTGCGCTTTCGAGCTCTTCATCAGCAAGCGGGCCTTTTAGTGCAAGAAAATATCCCCCAACCTTTAAAAAAGGCAGGCACAGTTCTGATAACACCGTCATATTGGCGACCGCGCGCGATACCACGGTGTCAAATTTTTCGCGGCAGATTCTGCCTCCGTCTTCGGCGCGCGCGTGTATGAATGTGGCTTCTGTAGTTGTTTCTTCCGCAACAGCCTTTAAAAAGTTTATACGCTTGTTAAGTGAGTCCAGCAAGGTAAGCTTTATGTCCGATTTCAGAATTTTCAGCACCATTCCGGGAAAGCCCGCGCCAGTGCCGACATCGATTACTTCGCCTCGGACACGCCCTGTAAGCAGAGGGGTTGCACTGTCAAAAAAATGCTTAATTGCAATTTGCTCCTTATCACAAATTGCAGTTAAATTCATTTTCCTATTATATTCAATTAACATATCGGCATATTTTATAAGTTTGTCAATTTGATTTTCACTTATATTTAAATGTAATTCTTCAAATCCGTTTTCCAAAATACTCCTCATAATTCATTCCTTATTTCAATATAATATACAGAATATTATAATATATTTTATGTACTAAGTCAATTATATACAGAAATTTATCAAAAAGACTTGTATTTTATGTCAAACAGTAGTAAAATAGTTATGTTGTGTTTTCGTTATATTTTGTCGAAAACACGGAGTTTGTATAAGACTCTCTGGAGAGTACCTTATAAAAGGGCGCCGAAGGTGTAAGTCGTATTTTTATACGGCGATCTCTCAGGCAAAAGGACAGAGCAAATGTAAAAAAAAGCTATATGTCTGTTCTCCGGGAAGTCGTATTTGTACGGCTTTTTTTTATTACTATAATGAGGGGGATTGATTGGAAAATGGAAAATTCGGAAAGTATATGGGCTTCGATTAACAAATTTATTGAAGTTGTAGATCAAAAGGTGTGGGGATTGCCTTTGATAGTACTGATTCTGGCGGTGGGAATTTATCTTACAATACGCCTTGGATTTCTGCAGATAAGACATCTGCCGAAAGCGCTTAAGTTTATTGTTAAAAACGAAGAGGACGGCGAAGGCGAGGTTACGAGTTTCGGAGCGTTGTGTACAGCACTTTCCGCTACTATCGGTACAGGTAACATTGTTGGCGTTGCAACGGCTATCTGTGAGGGTGGACCGGGAGCTGTATTCTGGATGTGGATCGCTGCCCTTTTTGGCATGGCTACAAAGTATGCTGAGGGACTTCTGGCAGTAAAGTACAGAAAACTTGATGAAACAGGACATGCGCTTGGCGGACCATTCTATTATATAGAAAAAGGAATGGGCAAAAGCTGGATATGGCTTGCAAAACTGTTTGCGGTGTTTGGTATGCTTGCAGGTCTTATGGGTATAGGTACAATAACACAAATAAACGGCATAACATCTGCGGCACAGAACTTTTTTGATCCATCCAAAGCTCATGTCATTTCACTGTTCGGTCAGCAATATTCGCTTGCGGTTATAATTTCGGGTATTTTGGTTACAGCTTTTGTTGCTTTAGTAGTCGTAGGCGGAATCAAGAGGATTGCCAAGGTTACCGAATTTGTTGTACCGTTTATGGCAATAACATATGTAGTTTTCGCCATTTTGATTGTTTTCTGGAACATAAAGGCTGTACCGGCTGCATTTGTGACGATTGTAAAAAGTGCATTTGACACAAGAGCAGTTGCGGGCGGATTTATGGGTACAGCTATTATGCTTGCTATGCAAAAGGGTGTTGCAAGAGGTATTTTCTCGAACGAATCCGGTCTTGGTTCCGCGCCTATAGCAGCAGCTGCCGCACGGACAAAGGAGCCTGTAAGACAAGGTCTTGTTTCAATGACCGGTACATTCATCGATACAATCATTATCTGTACGATGACGGGTCTCTCTATAGTACTGACAGGAGCATATCAAATTGACGGGCTAAAGGGTGTTGAAGTTACCACCGAAGCGTTTAAAATCGGTCTGCCGTTCCATAACACTTCCATAAGTGCATTTATACTTATGATGGCATTGGTATTTTTTGCGTTTACCACAATTCTTGGCTGGGACTATTATTCGGAAAGATGTCTGGAGTATCTTTCTAATGGAAATATGAAAACAGTTAAGGTTTACAGATGGATCTACATATTGGCAGTATTCATTGGCCCATACCTAACTGTGGAGGCGGTGTGGAATATGGCAGATATATTCAATGGGCTTATGGCATTCCCGAACCTGATAGCGCTTATAGCCCTCAGCGGTGTCGTAGTTGCCGAAACAAAACACTATTTTACAAGAATGAAGAACAATAAGCTTTAATGAAAAAAATACTGCTGACACACATTTTATGTCGGCAGTATTTTTATAATACTATTATACTATACTATTCTATTTCTGTTTCCACCCGAAAAAAAGCTGTCTATATTCAGCTTGATTTCATTAAGGCATCGTACCCTTGCTTCATATGCGCCCCACGCGATATGTGGTGTTAAAATAACATTATCCAAATCTTTGATTTTATTATAGCAATGCTGGTTGTCAAACGGTTCATTTGAATAAACATCAATGCCGATACCGCCGATTTTATGATTCAAAACGGCTTCGGAAAGAGCCTCCTCGTCCGCAATAGCACCGCGCGCAACATTTATAAAAATTGCATTCGGTTTCATCAGTGCTATCATATCGTGCGAAATTATCCCTTTTGTCTCGTCTGAAAGGGGGAGGTGGACCGAAATTATATCCGACTTTTTCATGATGTAATCAAGGCCGGTACAGTTATAAACACTGTCATTGGTACGTTTGAATCCCAGCACATCGCATCCCAGCGCTTCTGCAACTCTTGCGACCTGCTTGCCGATGTTGCCAAGCCCGATTATGCCCCATGTCATACCGCAGATTTCATGATAGACAGGTGTCAGTCTGTTTGCAATGCCGCTTTTTGTATATCCTCCCTTTCGCACAAATTCGCAGTATTCCCTTTGATGCATAACAAGCGAGAGTGCCATTGAAACAGTAAGCTGTGCTACGGACTGCGTGGAATAACCTTTGACATTGCATACGGCAATGCTATTTTTCAGGCAGTAATCTATGTCGATGTTATCATAACCAGTTGCCGCAACACAAATAAGTTTAAGATTTTTTGCGTTGCTCAGATTTTCAGAATTTAACTTTATTTTATTGACAATTACCACATCGGCATCTGAGATTCTATCTGACGCAAGTTCCTGCGGAGTTGTTTCAAACACTTGCGTTTCGCTGCCAAAAATATTCAAATTTATATCGTCACCGAGTGTTTTTCCGTCTAAAACAACCGTTTTCATCCGCAAATTTTCCTCTTTGCCGCAAGAGCTGCACCGATTATGCCGGCGTCGCCGAACAGTGTTGCAATTTCTATCTGTACCTTTTCCATATGCCTGTTATAATCGTTTTTTTCAACGTACTCGCGGATTGGCTTTAAAAGATAGTCGCCCTCCTTTGAGATACTGCCGCCGATTATGATCTTGTTGGGCTGGAATATGTTTACCATGTTTGTTATACCTTCAGCAACATATTCAAAGTATTTATTCACAACGGTTTCTGCAGCCTTGTCACCGCATTTTGCTGCGTCAAACGCAGTTCTGCCGCTGACCTTTCCTTCTTTTTCAGCAATTTCGTGCATTTTACTGTCCGGATTTTCTGCCATAGCCTTTTTTGTTTGTCTGATAAGCGCGGTAACAGAGGCATATGCTTCCCAGCAGCCTTTTCTGCCGCAGGTGCACTGTTCGCCATCCATGTCGACAACGGTATGACCTATTTCTGCACCTACGCCGTTAAAACCGCGGTAAATTTCGCCGTCAAGCACAACTCCACCGCCGACTCCTGTTCCAAGCGTTACAAAAACAAAGCTTTCTACATCATTTCCATTAATTGTATATTCGCCGTAAGCGGCTGCGTTCGCATCATTTTCAAGATTTACCGGAAGGTCAAGATACTTTTTGAACTCCCCGGAAATATTTGCATTCTCCATGTTGATATTATTTGAATAAGTACATATTCCGTTTTTGTTGTCTATTGAACCCGGAGAGCCGATTCCTACCGCTTTTACATCCTCAATGCTTACGCCGGATTTCACAATAATCTCTTTTGACAGCTCCGCCATATCTTTTACTATTTCGGTATAATTGCGTTCCGCACCGGTCGGGATAGACTTATCGCAGATAATCTTTCCGCTGTCGTCAACCAGCCCTGCAGCAATATTTGTACCGCCCAAATCAATTCCGATATAATACATAAAAAATCTCCTGTAAAATTTATTTCTATAATAGCAAATAAGCGTTGAGAAAATGCTCAACACTTATTTGCTTTATCCCCTTATAATGTCTCCAAAATCAAACTGACAGCTTTTTGGCAAGAAGCATAAGGTCGGGGGAGAGAACTTTTTTCATAGCAAGACCTTCTTCAATATCAACGTCTGAAATATGACCGTTCCTCATGCAGACAATCTTGTTCTGTTCACCCTTCAAGATAAGTTCAACACATCTTTCCCCCATCTGGCTTGCGATAACTCTGTCGCGAACCGTCGGAGATCCACCGCGCTGAACGTGACCGAGAATGGTAGCACGTGATTCCATACCGGTTTCAGCTTCGATTTTCTTTGCCATTTCGACAACACCGCCAACGCCTTCTGCAACAATAACGATGCAGTGTTGCTTTCCTCTTTTAACACCATCTCGGATAACCTCGATAACATCTTTTTCAAAATCATATTCATATTCAGGAACCAAAACGACTTCAGCTCCGCAGGCTATTCCGGCTTCAACGGCAATGTAACCGGCTCCTCTGCCCATAACCTCCACAACCGAACATCTATCATGGCTCGAAGATGTATCGCGCAACTTGTCGACTGCCTGAATAACAGTGTTAAGACAGGTGTCGTAGCCAACTGTGTATTCACTGCAGTCAATATCATTGTCAATCGTGCCCGGCATAGCGATGGTAGGAAGCCCCATGCGACAAAGCTGACGCGCTCCCTTGAATGAGCCGTCGCCTCCGATAACAACAAGTCCGTCAAGACCAAACTTTTTTGCCATTGCCACGCCCTGTTCCTGACCTTTTTTTTCCTTAAATTCGAGGCATCGTGCGGTTTGAAGAATCGTACCGCCCTTTTGCAGAATTTCTCCTACACTCCTTGCGTTCATAGGAATGATATCACCGTTTAAAAGACCATTATATCCCTTTTTTACGCCGTAAACTTCCAGACCGTTATATATACCCGTTCTTACAACCGCACGTATTGCGGCATTCATTCCCGGAGCGTCGCCGCCGCTGGTAAGCACACCTATTTTTTTAAATTTGTGTTCCATAACAAATCCCTCCGATTTATATTTCTGTATCTATAATTATGCCGTGAGCCATAGAAACCTCCATTGACGGCACAAGTATTTTATAGTAATCGTTTCTTTTTCTTTTCATGGAAATAATGTTGTTTGCACCGAAATTTTTTTCAAGTATGTTTACATTATTTTCATCTTTAGTCATATAAACAACTGTCCACATAGCTTTACTTCGTCTTTCCAGAAAGCAATTTTCCGTGTTTTGTATAAATTTCTGCCTTTCCGTTAACCTTAATTGCAGATGTTGTATGGGTGAACTGAGCTATATACACTTCGCCATCGTCGAGTTTTTCGGTATGGTGAAACCGCGTATTTGCGCCGCGTGTAAGCCCCATGATGTTTACTCCGTCTTCAAGAGCCTTGACAACTACATAGTCGTTTAAAACCTCATCGTCTTCAAATCTTTCCATTCTGTTCTCAACTCCTCATCAAAACAGTATTTTACATTATTTTTGTATCAATTTCAATATGTTTTTTGAAATTTAATTTATTTTTACATTATTTTTACCGAATATTGCTCGCAAATCGTCCATAACCGCCGAATGTTCATCAATCCAAAGATTTTCCGGCGCTGCCATACGCTGTTTTTTGTCGGCTATAAAGAAGCATACCGGTGTTTTTCCCGCGTATTTTTTTAAACACTCTACCGCTATATTAAAAATCGTTCTGTCATATGTCCCCATTTTTATATAAAGCACCTTTGTGACTGAAGTAATGTCCGGCTTTTTGGCAGTCTGATGCGATTTGGGTAGAGCATTCTGCATGGCTGCGGAAAGCAGTGCTGCATTTTCAAGAATGAGCTTTGGTTCTTCGTCCTCGCGTATGCTTATTCGGCCTTCAGAAACAATGATGCTTCCCTCTTGCAAAAGCCCATTGTACCTCTCCAGAATTTTAGGAAATACCAAAACTTCGATGCTGCCGTACAAATCCTCAATATCTAAAAATGCCATCTGTGTATTCTTCTTGGTTGTTTTGTTTTTTCTGGCAGTGATTATTCCGCACAGCTTGACGCTTTGACCGTCCGAAATAGCACCATCAAGTGATTTTACGTTTCCATCTTCGTCTTTTTCGACCGAAGCAAGTATGTCGGATGTGGTTATATCGGTAATTTTTGCTGCCTGATCCTGATATTCTTCCATCGGGTGCCCCGAAAAATATATACCCATTGTTTCCTTTTCGAGCGACAGAATTTCTCTTTGCGAAAATTCTTCGACATTCGGATAATCTATATCGTTTGAAGTAACCTCTTCATCCGCAAAAAGCGACATTTGTCCGGCTACATTTGTGCGACGTGCGCTCGACTCGCTGTCTATCACCGATTCAAAAACCTGCATAAGCTGTGAACGCTTAACCCCCAGCGAATCGAAAGCACCGCACTTTATCAGACCCTCGACTGCTCTTTTGTTCAGTTCTTTATCTGCCATGCGGTGAACAAAATCGCCGAAGCTTTTGAATTTTCCGTTTCTTTCACGCTCCTCGACAAGGTGAAGTATAAAGCCGCGCCCAACGTTTTTTACGGCGGTGAGCCCAAAACGGAT
The DNA here is from genome assembly GCA_029007725.1 of Bacillota bacterium. Taxonomy (GTDB): domain Bacteria; phylum Bacillota; class Clostridia; order UBA1381; family UBA1381; genus UBA1738. The sequence goes on from JAQXIJ010000075.1 coordinate 25,149, forward strand.
GGAGTTTCCCTCAACAGTAAACGTGTCTCCGCTCATGTTTATATCGGGTGGTAGCTTTTCTATACCAAGCTTTTTGCAGTTCATTAGATACAAGTTGATTTTTGTAAAGTCTTCGACGCTGGATATAAGAGATGCCATGTATTCAACGGGATAGAACGTCTTTAAATATGCCGTCTGATAGGTTATGAACGCATATGCTGCGGCATGCGATTTGTTGAAGGCGTAGTTTGCGAAATCATTTATTTCGTTAAAAATGTCTATTGCAATTTTTTCATCTATCCCGCGGTTTATGCAGCCGTCAATTACAGTATTTCCGTTCTCGTCCTTTTTACCATAAATAAAATTATTTCGTTCAATTTCCATCTGCGAGGCTTTCTTTTTTGAAATAACGCGGCGCAGAACGTCGGCACTTCCGAGAGAATATCCTGCCATGCTGCGCACAATTTCGAGCACCTGCTCCTGATAGACTATGCAGCCGTAGGTTACGTCCAGAATATCCGAGAGAATTGGATGCTTATACGTAACCTCGTCCGGGTGATTTTTATTATAGATGTACCGCGGTATCGAATCCATTGGCCCGGGACGGTAAAGCGCGATGCCGGCGATTATATCTTCAAGATTGTCGGGCTTGAGTTCCTGCATAAAGGACTTCATTCCGGCACTTTCTATTTGAAATACTCCATCGGTATTTCCCGATGAAATCAGGTCATAAACCTCTTTTATGCCATAGTCAAGATTTTGGATATCTATTTTTATATTTCTTGTTTTTTCTATAATTTTTATCGCATTGTTTATGACGGTTAAGTTTCTGAGCCCCAAAAAATCCATTTTTAAAAGCCCAAGCTCCTCTACGGTGTCCTTTACAAATTGAGTGGTCAGGACTTCATCGTTCGTTTGGAGCGGCATATAGTTTACAATAGGCTCGCCGCAGATAACAACTCCCGCTGCATGCGTGCCCGAATGGCGAGCCAATCCCTCGAGTGCTCTTGATGTATCTATAAGCTCCTTAATTTTTGTGTCGGAGGAATAGAGTGCGGCAAGCTCCTGTGAAACCTCAAGCGCCTTGTCTATAGTTATATGAATATCGTTAGGTATAAGCTTTGCAACCCTGTCCACCTCAGCATATGGAATGTCGAGCGCTCTGCCTACATCGCGCACTGCAAGTTTTGATTTCATTGTTCCAAAAGTGATTATCTGCGCGACGTTTTCCGTTCCGTACTTTTCAACAACATAATCAATTACCTTTTGTCTGCCTTCGGGTGCAAAGTCTACATCTATATCCGGCATTGATACACGTTCCGGGTTTAAGAAACGCTCAAATATCAGGTTATATTTGATGGGGTCAACATCAGTTATTTCAAGCGTATACGAAACAATGCTTCCTGCCGCACTGCCTCTTCCGGGACCTACACCGACTCCATGACTTTTTGCATAGTGAATGAAGTCCCAGACTATCAGAAAATAGTCGACAAATCCCATTTTTTTAATTACTGAAAGCTCATATTCGAGCCGTTTTTTAAGCTCATCGGTAACTGTCGTATAGCGCTTTTCAAGTCCTGCGCTGCAAAGCTCGTTAATGTATTCCCATGCGGTTTTTCCGCACGGAACATCATAGCTGGGTAGGTGACGCGTGCCGAAATCAAAGTTGAAGTGACATCTTTTTGCAATTTTAACGGTATTTGAAATTGCCTCAGGTGCATACTGGAACAGATCAGCCATTTCTTCGGGAGATTTTATATAAAATTGGTCGGTTTCAAATCTCATTCTGTCAGTATCTCCAACCGTTTTTTGCATCTGAATGCACATCAGAACATCTTGATATTTTGCATCCTCACGGCGAGCATAGTGAATATCGTTCGTTGCGACAAGCCCGACACCGAGTTCCTTTGCAAGCCGTACAAGGCTTGGATTTATGCGTTTTTGGTCTGCCAGCGCATGGTCTTGAAGTTCAATAAAGAAATTATTCTGACCGAACAAATCCACATAACGCTGACCGATTTTTTTTGCGCCATCATAGTCGTCGTTTAAAAGTGCTCTCGGAATTTCGCCCGCAAGGCACGCTGAAAGTGCTATAAGTCCTTCGCTGTGCTCCTTCAAAAGGTCATAATCAATTCGCGGCTTATAATAAAAACCCTCAGTAAAGCCTTTTGTGACTATATAAGTAAGATTTTTGTATCCAATTTCATTTTCGCACAGCAGAATAAGATGAGAATACTTTGAGTCGTACTCATAAATTTTGTCAAAGCGCGTTCGAGGCGCGACGTATACCTCGCAGCCGATAACCGGCTTTATACCCTGTGCAAGCGCCTCTTTATAGAAATCCACGACACCGTACATTGCTCCGTGGTCGGTTATCGCGCAGTACTCCATACCTAGCTCTTTGACACGCGAAATAACCTTTTTTACAGACGACGCGCCATCCAAAAGACTGAACTCTGTATGTACATGAAGATGTGCAAACGGTATCATGTGACTGCTCCTTTCTATAAATTATCCGAAATTTCGGTAATTCTTTTTAATCTGTGATTTACACCGGACTTTCCTATCGGTGGAGAGAGCCTTTCACCAAGCTCTTTTAGGCTTTCATCCGGATAACTGCACCGCAAAACAGCAATATCGCGTAATGTCTGCGGCAGTTTGTCAAGACCTATGGTTTTTTCTATCTTTTTTATTGCATCAATCTGGCGGAATGCCGTCTGTGTTGTACGTTCGATATTGGCATATTCGCAGTTTGCCTGCCGGTTCGCGCGGTTGCGTATTTCCTTTTCAATTGAAACGTTATACAGCTCCATCGACAGCCCCACAGCACCCATGGCGCCAAGCGTATCAGCTATGGATTCATATTCTTTTATATACACTATATAGTGTCCCTTGCGGCAGGTTGTTTTTGCGATTATCTGCATACTCAAAAGCATTTCCTCGAGCTGATTTGCATATGATTCGTGCTTTGCGTCAAACTCCATGTGATAGCGCACCTTAGGGTCGCTCACTGAGCCGCCTCCCAAAAACGCGCCGCGTACATATGCTGCACGGCAGCAGTCCATAGGTGCAATTTCATCCTTGACGCTGCCGAAAAGCATAAGTCGCTGTGCAATATGCTCGGCAAAAAAATCGGTATCTATGCCAAAACGAAAAGTTCCGTTGCGGTTTATATAGTCAATGCCGTGGCAAAAAACTTTTTCGTAGAGCATTTGAATGCGATCTGCAACATCCTCATTTTCTGTAGTTATATAAATTCCTTTTTCCTTATACACCGCACACAGACGAATTATGGCGGAAAGCTCTGCAATATCACAGAAATTGCAGCCGTTCTCGATTTTAGCAAGCTGCGCTTTTACGTTTTGTGTGAAAGACATTATTCTTTTCCTCTTAAAATATCGCGGTGAATTACGTTTACATTGTATTTTGCCAGATTTTTTGCCAGAATGTTCGCCATGGTAACGCTTCTGTGTTTTCCGCCTGTGCAGCCTATGCATATCGTAAGCGCGGTCTTGCCTTCTTCGATATACAGCGGAACAAGAAAATCTATCATGTCTTCAAGCTTATCCATAAAATCCGAAGCGGTTTTTGTGTTCATGATATAGTCCTGAACTTCTTTGTCGTTTCCCGTCTTGTCCTTAAGGGTGTCCACATAAAACGGATTGGCAAAACATCTGACATCAAAAACAAGGTCAGCGTCAAGCGGAAGACCGTATTTGAAACCGAAGGACATAACATTTATTGCTATATCATGCTTTGCTTCATCGTGATAAATACGGCGCAGACGCTTTGAAAGTTGCTGCAGCGAATAGTTTGACGTGTCAATTACCGCATCCGCCTCGTTATACAGTTTTTCCAGCATTTTGCGCTCTTTTTGGATGCTGTCCAAAAGTCCGAGCTTGCTCGGAATTGGGTGTGTTCTTCGTGTTTCCTTGTATCTTTTTACAAGTACTTCGTCACTTGAGTCAATGAACAGCAGCTTGTAATTATATCCGTTTTCTTTAAGAATTTTAAGGTTGTCTATCAGTTGACCTATCATATCTCCAACACGCGAATCTATTACAAATGCAACCTTATCATATTTGCTGTTTACCGACAAAAACATCTCGGCAAGCTGCGGTATGATTACCGGAGGAAGATTATCTATGCAGAAAAAGCCAGCGTCCTCTAAAAATCTGATTACCTGTGTTTTCCCTGAGCCCGAAAGACCGGTTACTATTGTAAACTGCATTTAAAACTCCCCCAATGTCTTGACTTCTGTTTCCAATCTTACTTTAAATTTTTCATATACCGTTTTTTGAATATACTCGATAAGCTCCATAACGTCCTTTGCCGTTGCTCCTCCGGAGTTGACCACAAATCCGGAATGTTTCTGCGACACCTCCGCACCGCCTATTTTAAAGCCCTTCAGTCCGGCATCCTCTATGAGCTTTCCGGCAAAATAACCCTCGGGACGCTTAAAAGTGCTTCCTGCACTCGGTATAGAAAGCGGTTGCTTTGATGTTCTACGATTTTTGTAGTCATATGTTTTTGCCTTAATTTCTAACGGATCGGCGTTTTCAAGCCGCATAACAGCTGAAAGAATTATTGCATCTTTATTCGAAAAAAAACTGCGGCGGTAGCCGAAATTAAGCTCATCTTTTGTTGCAATTTTTGTCTCTCCGTTTTCAAGATAGCTGACACTTTCAACTACATCTTTCATTTCACCGCCGTATGCACCGGCATTCATGAAAATTCCTCCGCCCAAGGTCCCCGGTATGCCGGATGCAAACTCGAGCCCCGAAAGACTGTTTTTCAATGCTTCGTTTGACAGTTTAGAAAGCAAAATTCCGCTTTCGGCGGTGATTTGGGTGCCGCTTATGCTGATTTTGTCAAAGCCGCGCGAAAGCTTTATCACAAGCCCGCGTATGCCTCTGTCGCCGACAAGCAGATTAGAACCGTTTCCGATTACGGTATATCCGATACCCTTGTTTTCAGCATAAGAAATCAGATTTTTTATGTCACTTACCGATTGCGCTTCGCAAAATTCGTCGGCAGGCCCACCGATTTTAAAGGATGTATGATTTTTCATCAATTCATTCTTTTTTATTTCCATTTAGATCCCCTTTTAAATTTTTTTCCTGGTACTGAAATAATCCTTAAGAATTTTATAACTGCGTGTCATTATAAGATTTTCGGGAAAAGCTATTTCCGAGAGTATCAAAAGCGCATTGTAAAATTGTCCGATGCATCTTGAGAAATGTGCGTCCGAATTGATGCATATTCCGCAGCCGATCTTTTTGCACGAAAGTGCTATTTCACGGTAGATCGGAATGCTGCCCTGTCTGCAGTCGAAGCTTTGCGCGTTTATCTCTATCAGCTTATGCATTTCTTTTGCTTTTTTTACCACTTTTTCTATGTTATACAGGCAGTGCGGATCCCCGCTGTGCCCCAAAATATCAACTTCAGGATTTTCAAGCTCATCGAGATATGCCGTGGTATGGTCTTATTTTACGCAGTCGTGGTAGCAGCACTCATGAATACTTGCAATAACTATTTAAAGCTTTTCAAGCTCGGCATCGCTTAAATCGATAGCACAGCTTAAATCGAGGATATTAGCTTCACTTCCGCACAGAACCCTTACACCGTCAACATATGGCGGAAGGATGTCCATTGCACAGAAATGCCAGTTCATCGGCGAATCGTCCATCGCGGTTGCGTGGTCGGTTATTGCAATTGCTTCCATGCCGATTTCGCGTGCGAATCCTACATTTTCTTCAACCGTCGAAAATGCGTGATCCGACGCTATTGTGTATATGCAAATCTGTCTTTAAGCTGTATCTCATTTCTTATTCCGATTCCTCTGTCTGACGTTTCATCTCGTTCATAAGCCTGTTGTTAAGCTCAACCGCCGCGTTGTATCCCATGCGCTTCTGACGGTTGTTCATTGAGGCGACCTCAATGATTATTGCAAGATTTCGCCCCGGGCGCACCGGAATGGTAAGGCTGGGAATATTTATGCCCATAATATTGGTATATTCGTCCAGCATACCTAATCTGTCGTACTGCTTACCATCTACCCACGGCTCAAGATGAATAATCATATCTATGCTTTCGGTATCCTTTACCGCACCCATACCGAAGATTTCCTTTACATCTATAATCCCTATGCCGCGAAGTTCAACAAAGTGCCTGATTATCGCAGGAGATGAGCCGACAAGAGTTTTTGATGATACGCGCTTAATTTCAACCGCGTCGTCCGCAACAAGCCGATGGCCTCTTTTCAGAAGTTCAATAGCGGTTTCACTTTTTCCGACGCCGCTTTCGCCCATTATAAGAACACCCTCACCGTAAACTTCAACCAAAACGCCGTGGCGTGTTCTGCGCGGCGCAATCTGCACATTAAGATAGCTGATGAGTGCACTCATGAGGCTTGAGGTAGACTCTTCGGTGCGGAGTATCGTAAGGTCGTACTTTTCGGCAAGCTCAAGCATTTCCGGAAAAATCTGCATTCCACGTGTTATAATGAGTGCAGGAAATTTTGTAGAAAACAGGCGGTCTAAAAGTTCGGTTCGCTTTTCGCGCGGAAACTGCTCCAGATATGTCACCTCGACTTTACCCATTATTTGTATTCTGTTCGGGTCAAAATAGTCGTAAAATCCGGCAATCTGAAGAGCAGGACGATTCAAATCGGCGGTTTCTATCATTATTTTGTCAATATCCGACGAAGAATATATCTTTTCAAAAGAAAATTCTTCTATAACCTTGGAAAGATGTATTTTGAAGATTGCGTCGTTCATCTCCCGTACCTCCTATAGACATAGTTATACATTTTTATTATATACCAAAACTGACATTTTTTCAAATAAATTTTTACAAATAAATATAAAGTTTTAAGAAAAAATAAAGTCATATTGCATAAATTAAAAAAAATTTACAAAAATACTTGCATTATTACGATTATTGTGATAGAATATATGTGTTTTGATATTTACAGAGAAATTAGGAGGTGTCCGTAATGGCAAAATGCGATATCTGCGGAAAAGGTCTTACTTTCGGAATTAAAGTCAGCCATTCGCACAGAAGATCAAACAGAACCTGGAAGCCCAACGTAAGAAAAGTCAGAGCTGTTGTTAACGGCAATACAAAGTCAATCAACGTTTGCACACGTTGTCTGCGTTCCGGAAAGGTTACACGTGCAGTCTGATTTTATCCATTCAACAGAGGACGTTGTTCCTCTGTTTTTTTCTTTGCAAAAATTAGTGCACAAATTAATATAAAACTTTTGCTTTTTTTGCAATTATATGTTATAATATTTATCAGTTAAAAATTTAGGAGCGTGAAACAGTGGAAAAATTAGTGATAAAGGGTGGTAACAAGCTTCATGGTACCATCAATATCAGCGGTGCAAAAAATGCTGCGGTCGCTATCATTCCGGCTTGTCTTTTGATAGATGACAAATGCCGTCTTGAAAATCTTCCGGACATAAAAGACGTTAAGCTGTTTTTGGAAATTCTCCGCGGTCTCGGCGCTGAAATAGATGTTATAGATAAGAACACGGTTGATATAAATTGTAAAAATGTCAATTCCTGCGAGCCGCAGGACGAGCTTACGCGCAAAATGCGTGGTTCATCCTACCTCATCGGCGCTTTGCTTGGCAGATTTCATAAATGCCGCATGAGTTCGCCGGGCGGTTGCGATTTCGGAACGCGGCCTATTGACCAGCACATAAAGGGCTTCAAGGCTTTGGGGGCGGTCTGCGACCAATCCTACGGCAGAATAAATGCAGAGGCGGACGATCTGTCGGGAGCACACATTTATTTTGATGTGACTTCGGTGGGTGCAACGGTGAATGTTATGCTGGGCGCGGTAAGGGCAAAGGGGCTTTCTATAATTGAAAATGCAGCAAAAGAACCGCATATCGTTGATCTTGCGAACTTTCTTAATGCCATGGGTGCACGAATCCGCGGTGCTGGTACAGATACAATTAAAATAACAGGAGTCGAAAAGCTTCATGGAGGTACATATTCCATCATTCCTGACCAAATTGAAGCAGGAACGTTTATGATTGCCGCAGCCGCAACGCGCGGTGACGTTACGCTTAACAACGTTATTCCGCGGCATCTTGAATCAATCAGCGCAAAGCTTATCGAATCCGGAGTATCGATAGAAGAATTTGACGACAGCATCAGAGTTTATGTTAAAGAAAACGCTAAATTGGGAGCAGTCAATTTTGTTGCGCTTCCGTATCCCGGATACCCGACCGATATGCAGCCCCAAATGGTTACATTTCTTTCGACGGTATGTGGTACAAGCACCGCACGCGAAGGTGTTTGGGACGACAGATTCCGCTATGTGGGCGAACTGAAGCGCATGGGTGCAGATATCACAGTCGAGGGCAAGCTGGCTATTATAAACGGTGTTTCAAAGCTTATGGGAACGGCGGTTCATGCAACCGACCTGCGTGGCGGTGCAGCGATGATTATTGCGGGGCTTATTGCCGACGGAACAACCGAAATTTACGATATTTACCACATTGACCGTGGATATGAAAACTTCGAGGAAAAGTTTGCGTCGCTCGGCGGAAACATCGAGAGAATCTGCGTTTATGTAAATTGACAGGGGCATAAGTATGTTTATATCATTAGTCAGCGGTTCTTCGGGAAACGCTGCTCTTATTTCGGACGGAAAAACCAATCTTCTTGCGGACTGCGGCCTTTCGTGCAAAAAGCTTGAGCAGGCTCTGAAAAAAGTTAATATGACTCCTGCCGACTTGTCTGCGGTTTTAATAACTCACGAGCACAGCGATCACATAAAAGGAGCCGGAACAGTTGCACGTAAATATAATCTTCCGATTTATGCAACTCTGAAAACGCATGAGACCATGCAAATTGGCTATATAAACGAAACGAATATTAAATATGTATTGCCTGATGTGGATTTTGAAATAGGAACAATCGGTGTGCGCCCGTTTTCTATTCCGCATGATGCGGTGGATCCGGTCGGCTACAATTTCTTTTTCGGCGAAAAAAAGCTTTCGCTTGCAACCGACATCGGAAAAATGAACAGATGTATATTCGACAGACTCAAAGGCAGCATTGCTGTTCTGCTCGAATCCAATCACGATACCGAAATGCTTAAAAACGGATGCTATCCGATGCATCTAAAACGTCGCATACTAGGCGATTTTGGACATTTGTCAAATGTAGCGGCAGCGCAAACCGTTCTCGAACTTCTAAAAAATGGTACCGAGCACATAATGCTCGGACATCTTTCAAACGAAAACAACACTCCTACCATTGCATATACCGAAACAGAATCGTTGCTGGCGCAAAACGGCGCTTCTGTCGGAAGAGACCTTCAGCTTACCGTTGCGCACAGATATGAGGTGTCAAATTTCAGATGAACATTACAATAGTATGTGTCGGAAAGATTAAAGAAAAGTTTTTTAGTGATGCAGTATTGGAATATAAAAAGCGAATTTCGCGCTTTGCCAAGCTTGAAATAATCGAAGTGAAGGACGAAAGGATCCCTGAAAATGCTTCTGCAAGGGAATGCGGTGCCATTCTTGAAAAGGAGGGAGAAGCGATTATTTCAAAAATCCCAAAGAGCAGCTACGTGATTACTATGTGCATTGAGGGAAATCAGCTGTCAAGTACGGCTTTTGCAGACAAAATAAAGTATATTTCCATGGAAAGTAGCCATATAACATTTGTTATCGGAGGATCACTTGGGCTTTCTGAAAAGGTAAAAAGTCTGTCACGTCTACAGTTAAGTTTCGGCAAAATCACGCTGCCGCACCAGCTTATGCGTGTAGTGCTTACAGAACAGATTTACAGGTCATTCAAGATCACATCAAATGAAAGCTATCATAAATAAATGGGATGAAGACAGCACTAAAAAATCACTGTTTTCATCCCATTTTTCAATTACAAATAAAAATCATGGTTTCCTATCGTTTTATAAAATACACGGTTTGCGGGTATCCAAAAGTTTGTTGCAATGCGAGGATTTAAGAAATACAGACTGTTTCCTGCCGTGCTGCTGCCCTCAAGAGCCAGCTTTGCAGCAAGATATGATTCTCTTTGGGGCTCGTTATATATAGTTCCGTTTGCAACCGGTTGAAACTGTACTCCGTGCCTTTTGTCAAAAATAACTCCGTAAATGGTATCGGGAAAATCCTTGCTGTCTACGCGGTTTAAGATTACATTGCCGACGCCGATTTTGCCGTCAATTATTTCGCCGCTGCTTTCGCAGTTGATGATTTTTGCCAGCCAATATATGTGCTCGTCGTCATAACTTTTTTCTGCGACCGAATTCTCTGGAACACTTAGTCCGCTTTTTGTGATTTCGGCACGGTAATAATTTTGCACCCATTTTATCTCGGCACCAAAGGTATCTGCAAAAAATCTCACCGGAACATACATTCTGCCGCCGGAAATTACCGCTTTTCCGTTCATATTTGTCTTTTTGCCGTTTACAGACGCGGTGCTTTTTCCGCTTTCAACCGTCACCGTTTTGTTACCGCAAATAACTGTCGCTTCCTTTTTTGACGGATTCCAGCTGACGCTGTCCGCACTGAAAACCGTGCTGAGGTTTCGCACCGGCACGTAGGTAATACCATTATCCAAAAACGGCTTGTCAGGTGTATCAATATAATTTCCGTTGACCATTATGCATACCGGAATGTCATATCCGGATGCATTTGCTCCCGCTGCAAACGCTATTGTTCCTAAAAGCGCCGCAAGCATCAATTTCAGTTTCACATTATCTCTCCTTGTTTTCCTCTCCCCATATCTTTCGAGTATAACCCACATATTGTAGATATTCAATGCAAAATTATTGGATGTTATGTAAATTTATTCTATATATTTCATGTTTTTTGTGCCGTATTTACATTTAAACGCCGCAGCACGGGGTAAATTTAATATTTATTAACAATCTGTAAACATATTACAAAAAAGACTTTTAATATCGACCGTTATGTGATATAATGTATGAAATGCCCATAACCAACTGTTTCGGACATTTATTTTTCAAATAACTCTGGAGGGAGAAATATGAATTTATGTTCACGTTGCCACAAAAATCCCGCAGTAATTTTTATTACAAAAATGGAGGGCGACAAAACAACAAATGAAGGTCTTTGCCTTTCGTGTGCAAAAGAACTTGGCATCGGTCCCATCAACCAGATGATGGAACAGATGGGTTTAAGTGATGATGATATAGAAAATTTTAACAGTGAAATGACAGATTTTATGGATAATATCGGGGATAATCCTGGGGAATTTGAAAGTTTCATACCGCAAATGGGTAGCGAAGCTGATGAGGGCGGTGCACCGGCGGCTCCGCTCAGTTTTCTGTCAAAGCTTATTGGCGGAAACGGAGATGAGCAAAAACAGGATACAGGGAAAAAATCGGCAAAAGATTCGCGGAAAAAGCATTTTGGAAAAAAGAAAAGTATGCTTGACACATACGGGACCAATCTTACGGAGAAAGCTAAGTTCGGCAAGGTTGATCGTGTCATTAACCGCAACACAGAAATTGACCGCGTCATTCAGATTTTGAACAGGCGCAGCAAAAACAATCCGGTAATTCTCGGTGAACCGGGCGTCGGAAAAACAGCAATAGCAGAAGGGCTTGCTTGCCGCATTGCCGAAGAAAAGGTGCCGCCTAAGCTGTTTAATTTTCAGTTGTATCTTATTGACTTCACCGCATTGGTTGCCGGAACACAGTTCCGCGGTCAATTTGAGGCAAGGCTTAAAAATCTGCTTACTGAGGCGGAAGAAGCCGGGAACGTAATTCTTGTAATTGACGAAATTCACAATATAGTTGCGGCTGGCGACGCTGACGGTGCGATGAGCGCGGCAAATATCTTAAAGCCGGCGCTTGCACGCGGTGAAATTCAGATAATAGGCGCAACAACGCTTTCGGAATACCGCAAGCATATCGAAAAGGATTCGGCGCTCGAACGCCGTTTTCAGCCTGTTCTGGTCGATGAGCCGAGTGTCAGCGAATCAATTGAAATTCTTAAAGGAATAAAGGATTATTACGAAAATTATCATCAGGCAAAAATTCCCGATAAGGTTATTGAGGCGGCCTGCCGCATGAGCGAGCGATACATCACCGACAGATTTTTGCCTGACAAAGCAATCGATGTCATAGACGAGGCGGGCAGCAGAGTTAATCTGAAAAACATCGCGCTCTATGAAGCAAAAAAAATTCAGAACAGACTTTCCGAAATAACAGTTGAATCGCAGGAAGCCGCTGATTCGCAGGATTATGAAAAAACGGCGCGGCTGCGCCAGGAGGAAATCGCTTTAAAGACGGATCTGCGACAAAAGCTTGAAGAGGCAAGGGATTCCGAGGTAACTCTCGATGATGTTGCACACGTCATTGAGGGCTGGACCAAAATCCCGGTACACCGCCTTACAGAGGACGAGGCAACAAAGCTTCTTAACCTTGAAAGCCGTATTCATGAACGTGTTATAGGTCAGGAAGACGCGGTTTCTGCTGTGTCGCGCGCAATACGCCGCGGCAGAGCTGACATAACATTTAAAAAACGTCCGGTTTCCTTTATTTTTGCGGGACCTACCGGTGTAGGAAAAACCGAGCTGGTAAAAACAATAGCCGAGGCTATGTTCAATAACGAGGACGCACTTATACGTTTTGATATGTCGGAATATATGGAAAAACATTCGGTTTCAAAGCTTATTGGCTCGCCTCCCGGATATGTGGGATATGACGAAGCGGGTCAGTTGACCGAAAAGGTCCGTAGAAAGCCGTATTCTGTTATTTTACTTGACGAAATAGAAAAGGCCCACCCTGAGGTATTCAATCTCTTTTTGCAAATTCTTGACGACGGCAGAGTGTCGGACAGCCATGGAAAAATCGTCAATTTTGAAAATACAATTATCATTATGACAACAAACGCCGGTTCAGAATTTAACAGCACTTCGCTGGGATTTAATTCAAGCGAAGAAGTCACTTTAAAGGGAAATGTTGAAAAAAGCTTAAAAGAGCACTTTAGACCTGAATTTCTTAACAGAATCGACGAAATTGTTACCTTTAAGCCACTGACAAAGGCGGAGCTGCGCAGAATTATCGATCTCATGCTTAAGGACATAACAGGCAGAATGGCTCAAAAGGGCGCTTCTATCGAAATTACGGATTCTGCAAAGGAACTGATTCTGGAAAAGGGT
>JAQXIJ010000076.1 GCA_029007725.1 Bacillota bacterium
TATAATACCTCCAGGGTGCTGACCGGTAGTTCGTCTGACACCTACACACCCTTCTGTTATTCTCTCTATTTCGCTGTGACGCTTTCTCTGACCCCTCTCCTCAAAGTAATTCTTTACATATCCGTATGCGGTCTTATCTGCCAGTGTTCCAATAGATCCTGCGCGGAAGGTTTGCCCCTTACCAAAAATAACTTCTGTGTAATCATGGGCTTTACTCTGATATTCACCTGAGAAGTTAAGGTCTATATCCGGCTCCTTATTTCCCTTGAATCCAAGGAAGGTTTCGAAGGGAATATCAAACCCTGCCTTAACCAGATCTGCACCACACTCCGGGCATTTCCTGTCGGGCATATCACACCCTGCACCGCCGGCATATTTCTTAACCTCATCAGAATCAAAATCACTGAAATGGCATTTTTCACAGTAATAATGCGGTCTAAGAGGGTTAACCTCCGTTATTCCTGCCATGGTGGCTACGAAGGATGAGCCAACAGAACCTCTGGAACCTACCAGATATCCGTCTTCGTTAGACTTTCGCACCAGCTCCTGTGCAATACGGTACATTACCGAAAATCCGTAGTTTACTATTGAGTTAAGTTCCTTGTCAAGCCGTTCCTTTACAACATCCGGCAGAGGGTCGCCGTAAATCTCTTTCGCCTTTCTGTGCGAATCGTTTACAATGCCCTCCTTTGCGCCCTCAACCACCGGTGGACATTTTTTTGTAGGAATAGGCCGCACCTTTTCTACCATGTCCGCGATAAGGTTGGTGTTTGTAACCACCACTTCATACGCCTTTTCCTTTCCGAGATATTCAAACTCCGACAACATTTCTTCGGTGTTTCTGAAATATAACGGTGCCTGATTGTCCGCATCACTGAAACCCTTATAGTTCATTAGGATTTTTCTGTAGTCCGCGCCCTCAGGGTCCATAAAGTGCACATCGCAGGTTGCAACAACCGGCTTATTGTACTTTTCGCCAAGTGCAACTATTTTTTTATTAAGCTCCCGCAAATCCTCATCGGTATTGACATTTGGGAATTCATCCGATCGCTTCATATACGCGTTGTTGCCTATCGGCTGAATTTCGAGATAGTCATAAAAATCAACTATTTTTTTCAGTTCATCATCCGAAGCACCGGCAACCACCGCTCTGAAAAGTTCCCCTGCCTCACAAGCCGATCCGATTATTAGACCCTCGCGCTTTTCAATTATAAGGCTGCGCGGAAGCCTGGGTGTTCTGAAAAAGTACTTAAGGTGTGAGTCTGTGACCATTTCATAAATATGCCGTATTCCTTTAATGTTTTTTGCAAGAATAATTATATGATTAACCCTGTTTCGCTTTGATGCGGCGCGCATATCGAAGGCGCCGTTAAGCTCCGCAAGGTTTACAATATGCTTTTCTTTCAGTTCTTCGGTCATTTTGATAAAAATATCCGCAGTCGCCTTTGCGTCATCAACAGCTCTGTGATGATTTTCAAGCACGATTTTAAGGTGTTTCGTCAGATTGTTAAGCTTATAGTTGCCCAAATCGGGATAAAGACATTTCGCCAGCTGGAGCGTGTCAAGATGCGAAAAATTATATTCAATCCCATTTCTTTCAGCGGCAACTCTAATAAATCCTGTATCAAACGTTGCATTGTGCGCCACCAAAACACAGCCGCGGCAAAATTCAAAAAATTTCGGCAGAACCTCCCCGATTTTCGGCGCATCCTTTACCATTTCGTCAGTAATAGATGTAAGTTCCACGATTTTTTTCGGAATCGAACGTCCGGGATTTACAAAGGTCCCCCATCTTTCGGTAACTTCGCCGTTTTCCACCTTTACCGCGCCGATTTCGGTTATCTCGTCAGTCTTGCCGGAAAGTCCTGTCGTTTCTATATCAAACACAACAAATTTTCCGTCAACAGTTCCGCTTGCTATGCCTTCGGTAATCCGCGCGCTGTCATCGACAAGATAGCCCTCTATTCCGTAAATAACCTTAATTCGCTCATTGTCCTTTGACGCCTTCAGTGCGTCGGGATAAGACTGCACAACACCGTGATCGGTTATGGCAATTGCGGTATGTCCCCATTTTACTGCTCGGTCAATCAGAGCAGCCGCGGAGGAAACTGCGTCCATCTGCGACATCTGTGTATGCAGATGCAGCTCAACACGCTTTTTTTCGGCGTTGTCCTCCTTTTCCTCCGGTGGCTCAGCAGCGCAAATAGAGTTTGCCATCACAATAACCTCTTTTGCATAATCGTTGTACTGTGCTTTGCCTTTTATCGTCACTGGAACTCCGGCTTTGAGTCCGCCTTTTTCCACGTTTTTGTTGACCTTTCCGAAGGCTTTTTGAATCATAGCATATTTTTCCTCATTTTTTTCGTCCGCTTCTATAAAAAGCTGAACTGTGACGGAATCTTCAAAATCGGTCACATCAAGAAGAATGAGATGATATTCCTTTTTTGTCTTTTTGCTTTTTATATCGCGCATCTCGACTCCGAATACAGTTCCCTCAAAGCAGACTGTCTGTGAATTTTCGTCAATAGACGAAATAGGCACAAGCGTTGAGCGAATTTTACTTCCGTAAATAACATCAAGCGAATGTGCCTTTCCCAAGTTCCTCGCCGGCCTTTCCTCGTGGCGGACGGCAGCGGCAACAGGCGGAGCAAACTCCGCCTCTGCCGGCGGCAGTGAAAAATCATCGTTTTTTACATCAATTTTTACCCTGTTCAGCCGGAAATGCCGCATAAGCTCCTTTTCTACATCGTGCTTTACATCTTCATTAAGCTCTCCGTCCAGAATTACGCGCATTTTTCGCAAATGCTTAGATATTCTTATTTTTTCTATATGCCTGTCCGAAATTTCCGCAGAATCCATCCACGAAAATACGGAATTTATATCCGGTTTCATAGCGTTCCTCTTTTTAATACTTGATTTATACATTTTATACTTTTTCGCACAATTTTTCAAGTCTAATTATGACAAATTTCAAATTTACCATATTATTCTTTGCCACACAAAAAGAAAATGCTCTGCGACTTAACAGCTTTATCTGAACCGCCGCCGCTGTGCAAATGCGCCAATTTTTTTACATCATCGGAATATTTAAAAAAATATTGACAGGGAAGACTGTCGGCATTATACTATACCTATCGAATATTAGTTAACAGAGGGGTTTATACAAAAGGTTTTACAAATATTTTTACTCTGTGCATAATAACGCAATCAGCCGATTGATGGACTGCCGAGGACTATGCCGAATTTGAAAAAAGATTCGAAAAAATGGTATATTTTTACGATAGACATTAGGGCATTCCGGGTATTCCGATGAACGGCAGACTGACTTTGAGTGAAAACGTATCGGATCAGGGTGTGGTGCAGTGTATTACTGAGGTGCCTCTAAACTCGAAAATCCTGATTATCAAAAGCTGTACCGATATATGGCAAACGTATTGGCAAGTACAAAAACACGCGAATACGCAAAATATGCCTCAAGTATCGATATTCATTCAGATAATAAGCTGCGTGTAAACCACGTGGCTGTAATCTGCGACAAATTCTATACGGCTTTTGGCATAACCGAAAAGGACGGAATGTGGGTTGCGCCTAAAGATAGGGTAAAATATGGTAATTCTCGATAACAGTGCACTTACATCTCATCTGTAAAAAATACATTTCAAAAACAAGGAATAAGGTAAAAAACATGAAAACAGCAATTATTTATGCCTCACATCACCACGGAAATACAAAAAAACTGATAGATGCGATTAAAGAAAAGTTTGATGTTCTTGTCGTTAATTCAGAAAACGAACAAATACCCGACTTGTCCGATTATGACTGCATCGGACTTGCAAGCGGAATTGAATTTGGTAAATTTTATAAGTCTGTATATATTGCTGCGAATGGTGTCATTCAACAAGGAAAGGACATTTTTATCATTTATACCTGCGGGCAGGACAACGGCAAACAGGGGCGCGAAATCAAGGCCATTGCCCAAGAAAGAGGCTGCAAAATTCTCGGAAGCTTCGGCTGCAAAGGCTATGATACTTTTGGTCCTTTCAAGCTGGTCGGAGGAATCAACAAAAAACACCCAAACGACGGAGATATAAAAGCAGCATTGATGTTTTGCCAAAAAATTTTTAACGCAGCACAAAGGTAAATGCCAATAATAAAAAAGGAAAACCGGAGAAAATAAAATGAGTTATAGGATTATAGACAAAGAGAAATACTACAGAAAAGGCGTGTTACGCCATTTTTCGGAGGATTGTAAATGCTCTACTTCAATTACGGCTAGAGTTGACGTAACCTCGCTTAAAGAATATTCAAAAAAGACAAATACAAAATTTTACATAAACTTTTTATATCTGCTTTCAAAGGTTTTAAATTCACGTGACGACTACAAAATGGGATATTTGCGGCAGACTGATACGCTTATCTGCTACGATAAAATAAACCCCACACAGTACATATTTCATGATGACACCGAAACCTGTACACCTGTTTATACAGAGTACTGTGATAATTATGACAAATTTTATGAAAATTGTGTAGAAGATATTGAAAATGCCAAACAAACCCGTGAATACGGTCTTGATATGGCAAATCACCCGAACTGGTTTGACGCATCATACATATCATGGCTGAGTTATGACTCTCTTAATATCGAACTTCCAGACGGGTATTTGTTTTTTGCCCCTATTATAAATTGGGGGAGATACAGAGAAGAAAACGGTCGGTTCTTTATGCCGGTTACGGTAAGGCTCAATCACGCCATAGCCGACGGATATTTGGTAGCAAAAGTGTTTAAGCTGCTTGAAGAGGAAATTTCAAATTTTGTGCAAAACGAAATGTGAAATCACGAATAAATAAATTAATTTTTATGCACTTAATCAGATTTAGGCAAGGTTGGTACACCTTGCCCATTTTTATGGCATATGCCTACATATCATACATTAGACTACAATAATTTTCATATCTTTAAGTTTGACAAGCTTATTGGGCGAGCGGCGGCGCTTACCGTCCGAAAGATACATAAAGGTATTATCTTGAAAAATAGAAGGTTCTTGTTTGCCATTGTCCATGTTTTCGGACTTGCGCATTCTAAAAATACTGTTCTTTTTAATATTAAAAATCAAATACTGCCCTTCCGTTGTCCAGCCTGAGCTGTGCGTCAAACTTTTTGCCGGTGCGCTTTGATACAAATCCCTCTATTTTATATGTCTTTCCCGTTTTTAAAAGTTGCCGCATATTTGAAATGGATATTACCCGTCCGCAAATGATATTACCAACAAAAAACTTGCAGCCCTCCATGTAACCCTCGCATCCATATCCGTAACGGTTTCGTACGACATTTTTGCCGCACACAGGGCAGATTCCCGCAACATCACCGACAAATCCGTCGTCTGTATCGGTTGCCAGCTTTTCTTCGCGCTTTTCAAAGACACTGCTGATTTCCTTCTTTGCAAGATTAACGCTGTCGCTGATTTCCATTTCCCCGCGATATACCTTTTTAAGCGCTTTGCCGAGCTCCGATGTCTTGTATTTGTCCATGATTATATGCATTCTCTCAAGCGACTCTATTAAAAATTCTCCGTCTGGCAAAATTGAATAGACATCCTTTTTCAGCTGTATATATCCGCTCTTTTTCGCATTATCGATAATTCCGGTACGCGTAGCCTCCGTTCCGAGCTCCAGTCCTTCGAAAATCGCACGATATTCTTCCATATCGTCATCGGTTTCCGCGTTCTGTTTTTCCTCCTTAAAAGGATTTTTCAGGTAGTTGTTAAGTGTTTCAATTGTATAATGCCGCGGAGGGCTTGTATTTTTTTCGCACGGCTCAAAGGTGACGCTTACCACATCGCCCTTGTTCAACAGCGGCAGAATTTTGTCCTTTTTGCTATAATTGTCATACTTCGTCCAGCCCTTTTCGATAATTGTCATACCCTTTAATGTAAACTCCTCTAGGTTGCCGAGCTTAATCGTTATTTCGCTTCGTTCCGCAACACATTCCTCACTGCAGAACACCGCCGCAAACCTGCGCATTATTGCAGAATATACCTTATATTCGTCCTCACTCAAAGCATTCTTTGACGGTATTTTAAAAGTTGGTGTCAGTGCCGAATGTGACTCAATTTTTGAATTGTCAAAGATGGTCTTTTTAAACTTAAATTTCACCGGATAACCAAGTTTTTTAATCGATTCGATTATGGTTTTGACCCTGTCCTGCTCCGCTGTAGCAAGATATTCCGAATTGGTACGCGGATAGGTCACGTAGCCTTTTTCATACAAATCCTGTACTATTTTCAGGCTTTGTTCCATGGACATTTTGTATTTTTTTCCCAAAACATTCTGAAGCTTTGTCAACGAATAGAGTTTTCCTGGATTCAGGGTATCCTTTTTGCATTTTTTAGACGTCACAACCGCATTAGAGGCATTATATTTTTTGCACAAATCTTTTGCTTTTTCAAGTTCATTTTTTTTAAACTTTTCCTTACTGCTAAGTTCAAATTCCTGTCCTTCAGCCGATGCTTTGCCTGTTATTGCATAATAAATCTCGGGAATAAAATCACGTATCTGCATATCTCGGTCATAAATAGCCTTTACGATAGGCACAATAACCCTGCCGACGCGAAGAAGCCTTCCGGTTTTCAGTGTTGCATAACGTGTGAGATTTACGCCGTACAGCCAGTCAATATACGTCCGTGCAAATCCCTCTTTTGCCAGATTATCATACTCCGTTTCGTCCTTCATTTCGGCAAGCGCCTTTCTGATTGTCTGCTGTGTCTGATCCGGAAGCCACAGACGCTTGAAGCTTTTTTGCGGCACATCTGCTTTCTCTACACATATGCGGATTATGATTTCACCCTCACGATCGGAGTCTCCCGCATTTACTATAGTTGTTACATCGTCGCGATGACAAAGCATTTTTATAGTTTCAAACTGCTGCTTTACTCCTGCATCAACTTCCTTTGTCGCTTTGTCGGTCTTAAGCTTAAACATAAATCTGTCCGGAAAGCACGGAATATTACACATACTCCAGCGCCCATCTGTATTCGGCAAGTAGTCCTCAATGTCCGCCAGTGAAAATAGATGACCAAATGCCCATGTCACTATATATTCGTTATTTATATAAAACCCGACGGATTTTTTCATCTTTCCTATACCTGCAACGATATTCCGCGCAAGGCTAGGCTTTTCTGCTATTATAAGAATAATCGCAATCACCCTCTTCTGTAAAGTTAAAATAAGTGCAGCTGTTTTTCAAGCCGCACTTATTCTATTCCGTACTTTCGTCCGGAGTTATATTCGCCGGCGTAGGTTCTGGAACATCTGTCGGCACAGGCGTCGGTGTTTCCCTCGGTGGCAGCGGCGCAAGAGGTTCTGGCACCTTTGCCCCCACAAGCACCTTGGTCGGCACCATCTTATAAACGCTTCTGCCTATATTTTCACTTTTGACCTCTGTACCGTTTTCATATACAATACGTATTGTTTCCACAACATATCCTGTTTTTCCCTTCGACACCACCTGTTTTTTTCCGGTCAAAAGATCATTCGACTGAATTTCTTCAACAGTTGGCTCAGTTGACGAAATAACCTTTCCGGTAATTTTTACCGTACGCCGAACGTCAGGCGCAGTACCTACAATCGCAACCGTTGCCTTTCCTCCGACAGCCGAAGCAACAATTTTTATCGGATACCCTGTATTGTTTTTAAATCGAAAATCTATCGAGCCATAGGACACCGTTGCGTCTTGACCCTTTGGTACATATCCGACAGTCATTGAATGATTGCGTCGCTGAACTACCTGCAAATCAGCATAAAGCACCGCTGAATAAAGCGTACTGCTTATCTGACATACTCCGCCTCCCATACCCTGCACTGTTTCGCCGTTTTCATAAATCGGTGCTTCCTTAAATCCATTTTCCGCAGTTCTCGGTCCAACTGCATCGTTATACGAAAATATGCTGCCCGGCGCAAGAATAATGCCGTTTATTTTTGCCGCCGCAAGCGTAAGGTTGGCGGATCTGTTTTTATCCGACACAGAATACATCGTAGAATACTGTGCCAAAGTGTGATTAAACAGCTTTGCGTTAAGCTCCGCAAGCGTAACTTTTGGCATAATGGCAATCAGCTTAAGTCGCACGGTTTCGCCGTTTCGCAGTCTTTCAAGCTGTGTTCCGGCTTCAATTTTATCAATTTGACGTCCCACAACCTCTGCAGTCATAATCACCGTGCCGTCCGTAATCTCGTACTTAGCGTCCTGTGGCTCAAGATATGTTTCATCATAAAGACTGTCAAGGCTAGGTTCTGAAGGCTCACTTTTTTCGAGAGTCACTTCAATTCCGTCATATTTTTCCTCGTCTAGTGCGACCTTTACCTGTTCATATGCCTTGCTTACATCTTTGCTCTGTCCTTTTTCTCCATTTGAAACATCTATATATCCGTCACCGTACTCAATATTATAGTTTTTCAGCTCGCCGTTTACCAAAACACCGAAATCATAAATTATTTTTTCAAGGCTCGGTTTATCAACACTGTAAACATATCTAAAGCTTTCCGGCTTAAAATAGAGCTGCACGCGCCGCACAATATCAGAAAAAACATTCTTTCCTCTGCCTTGTTTGTAAATAAGCTCAAGAGTATCTTCTACGTCCGTTTTAAGTCCTATGTCACCGCCTGAAAAAGATGTTTTCTGTCCGCCCGATGTAATTGTAATTTCCTTGTCCGAAAGCTTTGGTGCACGGCGTATTTCCGCTAATGCCTCGTCCTTTGAAAGTCTGGAAAAATTCGTTCCGTTTATGCTGACACCTTCGGCGATTTTGTCGCCGGTGCTTATCTCCATTGCATAAAACGTGATGCAGGCAATGATCACGACCATAAGTGCCATTATGATATATGTAACCGGCATTTTAAAGAACCTTTCTATACTCAGCGGTTCCTTTCCGGTATTGTCCTTTTTCTTAAAAAGCTTGAAATTGTTCATTATATATCAAATTCTCTCCGTCTTATTCAAAAAACTTTCTGTATCCATCAATGTATTCCGAATAGCTGTGCATATATTCCTTAATTTCCGCATTTTTAAGCAAGAGCATAAATGCTTTTTTTACGTTGCGGACAAATTTATAGTCAAATTCATCAAGCGAAAGCTCACGTGAAAGCGGGCACATTGTCCTTCCTCTCGGGTCAATTATGATTTCGAGCTTTCCGCCCGCATTAACATATGGTGTAAGCGGAAAAATCCTGCATGCCAGCGGACGCTGATATCTGTCACATTTTCCGTTGCAGAAAATTATCGGAACGGTTTTCTTGTTCCCGTCAAATTCGTAGCTGAATTCGGAATTTTCGATTTCTGCCCAGTCCGGATTGAGCAGCTTATACACCGACTTTTCACCAGGGAACAGATACATTCCGGCATCGTCAACTTTGCAGCATCTTTTTCCACACAGCTTTCCGCAGTCCGCATGTATCGGTGTGACATTATCAAACAGTCTATATATCTGCAAATAAATATATGCAATATTCATCGTAATAATCCTTTCATTAAGCGGCAAAATAGTTGTTATAGCCTGCGTCTACAATATTTTATCACATTTTTGCAACAAATTCAATAGTGGTATTTTCAATTTGACAAACGTTACTAAATATTGTATAATAAAGTGATTTATTGTGCAGTATTATGCAATTTATAGTATAAAAAATATATTAAATTTTCGGAAAGGAACATCATATGCCAAAGAAAAAGGAAGAATACGGCAATCAGAGCATCACGAGCCTTAAAGGCGCCGACCGTGTGCGTAAGCGCCCGGCGGTTATCTTCGGTTCGGACGGTCTTGAGGGCTGTGAGCATTCATTTTTTGAAATTCTATCAAACTCCATTGACGAAGCGCGCGAGGGCTATGGCAGCATTATAGAAATAACGCGCTTTTCGGACGGCAGCATAGAGGTGCATGACCACGGGCGCGGCATACCTCTCGATTACAACGAAAAGGAAAAACGCTACAACTGGGAGCTGGTGTTCTGTGAGCTTTATGCCGGTGGAAAATATAACAACAACAACGGCGGAATGTATGAATACAGCCTTGGTCTTAATGGTCTCGGCGCTTGCGCAACGCAGTATTCTTCTGAATACATGGACGTAACCGTCCTGCGAGATGGTTACGAATATTCGCTGCATTTTGAAAAAGGTCAAAACAAAGGCGGATTAGAAAAAGAGACTGCAAAAAACGGCAAAACCGGCACGACGATTACATGGCGCCCTGACAGCGACGTATTCACAGATATTGACATTCCAATTGAATTTTATAAAGACGTTCTGCAAAAGCAAGCAATGACAAATGCCGGAATCAAGTTTGTTTTATACAACGAAACCGACGAGGGAATGCAACTTTTTGAATACTACTACAAAAACGGTATTGTCGATTACCTCGGCGATATTGTGGGCGACAAGGGCTTTACAACCATCGAGATCTGGGACGCCGAGCGCACAGGCCGAGACCGATCCGACAAGCCGGAATACCGTGTAAAAATGCAGATTGCTTTTTGTTTTTCCTCATCGGTGAATCTTTTGGAATACTATCATAATTCAAGTTGGCTGGAGCACGGCGGTTCGCCTGACAAGGCGGTAAAAAATGCCTTTGTCTATGCGATAGACCAATATATCAAGCAAAACGGCAAGTACAACAAAAACGAATCAAAAATCACCTTTACCGACATTGCCGACTGTCTTGCACTGGTGATAAACTCTTTCTCAACTCAGACAAGTTATGAAAATCAGACTAAAAAAGCTATAAACAACAAGTTTATTCAGGAGACAATGACTGAATTTCTACGGCATCAGCTTGAAGTGTACTTTATAGAAAACAAAACCGACGCTGAAAAAATTGCAAATCAGGTGCTTATCAACAAGCGCAGCCGCGAAAATGCCGAGAAAATCAGAATCGACACAAAAAAGAAACTTACCGGCACAATGGACATCACCAACCGTGTTGAAAAATTTGTCGACTGCCGAAGCAAGGATGTGTCAAAGCGTGAAGTATATATAGTCGAGGGAGATTCTGCGCTCGGCTCGTGCAAACTTGCACGTGATGCATCCTTCCAAGCGATTATGCCGATACGCGGAAAAATTCTTAACTGCCTGAAAGCTGACTATTCCAAGATATTTAAAAGCGATATTATTCTTGACCTTGCAAAGGTTTTGGGCTGTGGAATTGAGGTCAAGTCAAAACACATCAAAGGAATTGAAGAATTTAACCTCAACAACTTGCGCTGGGACAAGGTGATAATCTGTACCGATGCCGATGTTGACGGCTTTCAGATACGTACTCTTGTGCTCACCATGATTTACCGCCTTATGCCTACTCTTATCGATGTCGGCAAAGTCTACATCGCAGAGTCACCCCTCTACGAAATAACCATCGAAAAGACAAAGCGTAAGGGAGAAAAGCTCTTTGCATACAGTGACAAGGAAAAAGACGATATTTTGTTAACACTTACACAGGATGGGCTTTCCAAGGGAGATTATGACATAAAGCGCAGCAAGGGGCTCGGCGAAAACCAGCCCGAAATGATGAGTCTTACGACCATGCATCCGGCAACACGGCGTCTTATAAAAATCACGCCGGAATCTGTCGAGCGCACGGCGCAGATGTTCGACATTCTTTTGGGCGACAATCTTCAGTCACGAAAAGAATTTATTGCGAAAAACGGAAATCTTTATATGGATATGCTTGATATAAGCTAAGGAGGCAGGATAAATGGCAAGAAATAAAAAGATTATTGAAGAAGAAATTATCCCTGCTCCGGTGGAACAGCAACCGATAACCGAAACGCTTGAAAAGAACTATATGCCATATGCAATGAGCGTTATAATTTCGCGTGCCATACCTGAAATTGACGGTTTAAAGCCTGCGCACCGCAAGCTGCTTTATACCATGTACAAAATGGGGCTATTGGGTGGAAAGCTGACAAAATCGGCCAATGTCGTAGGTCAGACCATGAAGCTCAATCCGCACGGCGACAGTGCCATTTACGAAACAATGGTGCGTTTGACGCAAGGCAATCAGTCACTTTTACATCCACTTGTTGAATCCCAGGGCAACTTTGGCAAACAGTATTCACGCGATATGGCATATGCCGCTTCGCGTTATACCGAAGTTCGGCTTGACCCCATCTGTCAGGAATTCTTTGGGGATATAAACAAAAATACGGTAAAATTTGTTGACAACTATGACGGCGAGCTGCAGGAGCCCACACTGCTCCCTGTTGCCTTTCCGAACATCATCGTAAACCCGAATCAGGGCATTGCGGTCGGGATGGCAAGCAACATTTGCTCATTTAATCTGCGTGAGGTCTGCGAGGCAACTATTGCATATATGGAAAATCCCGATGCGGACATAATTGACGTTATGCCGGCGCCCGATTTCCCTCTCGGTGCAAGTCTTTTGTATGACAAAAAGCAAATGCGCGAAATTTATGAAACCGGCAGAGGCAGTTTCAAGCTGCGCGCGGTTTATGAATACGACAAGACTAACAATTGCATAGAAATAAAGGAAATTCCATACACCACAACCATCGAAGCTATACTTGGCAAGGTTATGGAGCTTATAAAATCCAACAAAATTAAAGAAATATCCGATGCGCGCGACGAAACCGGGCTTGACGGCTTCAAGCTGACCTTTGACCTTAAGCGTGGCGTTGACCCAGACGCGCTGATGCTAAAGCTTTTTAAAATGACGCCGCTTGAAGACATCTTTTCCTGCAATTTCAACGTGCTGATAAACAACACGCCTATGGTTCTTGGCATAAAGGGAATTTTGAACGAGTGGGTAAAATTCCGTATGCAGTGCATAAAAAATGCGCTGAAATACGACATTGACCGTAAATCTGAGAAGCTTCACCTTTTGATGGGACTAAAAAAAATCCTGCTTGATATCGACAAAGCCATTTCAATCATCCGCCATACCGAACTTGATCAAGACGTTGTTCCGAATCTTATGTCAGGTTTTGAAATTGACAAATCGCAAGCAGAATACGTTGCGGAAATCAAACTCCGCAACCTAAACAAGGAATATATCTTAAACAGAACATCCGAGATCGAAAAACTAATTGACGACATCGACGAGCTGAACCGAGTACTCGCAAGCGATAAGGAGGTCAAAAAGCTAATTGCCTCGCAGCTCTCGGTAATCGCTAAAAAGTACGGTAAGGACAGGCACACGCAGCTCATCAGCAACGACAAAGTGGAGGAATATCATGAAGAAAACTTCATTGATGATTATGCGCTGACACTTTTTGTCACGCGCGACGGCTATGCAAAAAAGGTGTCGGCGGTATCACTTCGTTCCACAACTTCGGAGCATAAGCTTAAAGAAAACGATGCCATTGTTCAGACCATAGAAACAACAAATAAGAGCGAAATTTTATTTTTTACAAATAAGTGTGCCGTCTATAAAGCACATCTTTTCGATATTCCGGACTCAAAGGTAAGCAGCCTTGGCGAATATCTGCCATCACTTTTGGGCATGGAAAATGATGAAAAGGTTTTGTACACCGTTGTCACCACAGACTACAGCGGTCTTATACTGTTCGGCTTTGAAAATGGCAAAATGGCAAAAATTGAACTTTCATGCTATGCTACAAAGTCAAACAGAAAGCGTCTAATAAACGCTTTTTCGGACAAATCGCCGGTGTGTGGCATTTTGTGGCTTCCAGAAGAAACACAGATTGTATCATTTGCCGACAACAACAAGGTGCTTGCGGTCGATACTGCTGTAATACCGCTTAAATCCACAAAATCCACCCAGGGTGTTCAGGTAATGAAGCTTACTCGCAAGGGTGCAAAAATGACAAGGCTTCTGACAGCCTACGATAGCCAAATGACGGATATAAAGCACTATCTTGCCAAAAACATACCTGCGGCAGGCAGTTTTTTACGAAGCGATGACATTCCGGATAATCAGTTATCCATGTTTTAACGGAGGAATATATGGAAAAGGTTAATATTTTAGGTGTAAATGTAGACAAAGTTACAAACGAAGGTGCCACTCGGAGAATTTGCGAAATGCTTGATGAACCGGGTGCACACTGCGTTTATACTCCAAATTCCGAAATTATTCTTATGGCATACAAGGACAGTGCCTTTTGCGAACTCTTAAACCGGGCCGACCTGCTTACAGCCGACGGAATCGGAGTTGTTTATGCATCGCGCATACTGCGCAATCCACTTTCGGAGCGCGTTGCAGGCTATGATGTTGCATGCCGAGTTATTGAGCAAATTGCAAGCTCGGGACATCGGCTCTATCTTTTCGGGGGAAAGCCGGGCGTTGCCGAACAGGCAAAAGAAAATCTAAAAAAACAGTATCCGCTGCTTAACATTGTAGGTACACACAACGGATATTTCAAAGTGGACGAGGTTGACGAAATTGTCGACGACATCAACTCAAGCGGAGCCGATCTTCTGTTTGTTTGCCTCGGTGCACCGACTCAGGAAAAATGGATAGATGCAAACAAGTCGCGGCTTGACTGTAAAGTAATGATGGGCATCGGCGGAAGTCTTGACGTATTTGCCGGAACGGTTGAGCGTGCACCCGAAAAATGGTGCAAGCTCGGTCTTGAATGGCTGTACCGCCTGAAAAAGGAGCCGTGGCGTTTTATGCGCATGATGGCGCTTCCGAAGTTTGCCCTGACGGTAATCTTCAGGGGCAAAAGATACAAGAAGGTGAAAAAAAATGGCTAAGCTTATAGCAATAGACGGAGTGGACGCCAGCGGGAAACAAACTCACACCGAGCTTTTATGCAAACATCTTGCAGACTGTGGAAAAAAAGTGCGGAAAATCTCGTTCCCCATGTATGATTCTCCGTCATCGTCACTTGTAAAAATGTATCTTTCGGGCAAATTTGGCAGCAGTCCGGACGATGTTGACGCATACTGCGCATCAACGCTTTTTGCTGCAGACCGTTTTGCGACGTTCCGTGCCGACTGGCACAAAAACTATGAAGACAAGGATACTGTCATAATCGCCGACCGCTATGTTTCATCAAACATGATTCATCAGGCAGGCAAAATTGAGGATATTTCCGAAAAGGACAAATTTTTGGACTGGCTTTTTGAATTTGAATTCGGTCTTTATAAAATTCCAAAGCCGGATATGACGATATTTCTTGATATGCCGCCGGAATACGGAAGGTTACTTATGCAGTACCGCGGCAACAAGTTCACAAATTCCGAGCAGCTCGATATACACGAACGCGACTGTTCATATCTTAAAAAAAGCTATGAAAATGCGGTCTATGTTTCGCAAAAATTTGGATGGAAACATGTTTCGTGCATTTCCAGCGGCAAGATTCGCTCCATCGAAGATATTCAAAAAGAAATTATTTCGCTTGTCGAAACAGTTTTATAAAAACAGCAAAAAACACTCCGAACAACTGTTCGAAGTGCTTTTTGTATATAAATTTATTATATTACACCAATTCAAGAATTGCCATAGGCGCTGCGTCACCGCGGCGAGGACCTGTCTGCATAATTCTTGTGTAACCACCGTTTCTGTCAGCATATTTAGGAGCAATTTCAGTGAAAACCTTTGTTACAACGTCTTCCTTAGTAATGAACTCCAAAGCTTGACGGCGAGAGTGCAATGTGTTTGTCTTACCGAGAGTAATCATCTTTTCAGCCAAACTTTGAGCCTCTTTAGCTCTTGTTAATGTTGTTTCAACTCTTCCGTTTTCCAAAAAGCTTGTTACCAAGTTTCTCAAAAGTGCCATTCTCTGGTCTGTAGGAAGGTTTAATTTTCTTGTACCCATTAACAATTCCTCCTTTTCATCAGGCAAATTTAGTCTTCTTCTTCCTTTAAGGACAAGCCTAATCCGTGCAGTTTAAGCTTAACTTCGTCAAGTGACTTTCTGCCGAGGTTTCTGACTTTCATCATTTCCTCTTCGGACTTGTTAGCCAAATCCTCAACAGTGTTAATTCCCGCACGCTTTAAGCAGTTATACGAACGAACTGACAGGTCAAGGTCTTCGATTGACATTTCAAGTACCTTTTCCTTCTTGCTTTCTTCCTTTTCCTTGACGATTTCGGTATTCTTTGCATCTTCGGACAGGTCGACAAACAATGTAAGCAA
Source organism: Bacillota bacterium (assembly GCA_029007725.1). Classification (GTDB taxonomy): domain Bacteria; phylum Bacillota; class Clostridia; order UBA1381; family UBA1381; genus UBA1738. The sequence goes on from JAQXIJ010000076.1 coordinate 16,104, forward strand.
ATCGTTCATTATTTTAGCAGCTAAGCTAACAGCCTCTTCCGGCTTAATTGTGCTGTTGGTAGTAACCTCGACAGAAAGCTTCTCTCTGTCGGTGTTGCTTCCGACTCTTGTATTTTCAACAGTATAGTTCACCTTTTTAACCGGTGTGAAGATTGAATCCACAGGAATTACGCCCACAGGAGGCTGCAAAATCTGCTTATTCTTGTCTGCGGAAATATATCCGCGGCCTTTAGCTATTGTAATTTCCATATATAATCTTGCATCTTCATTCAAAGTTGCTATATGCAAATCAGGATTGAAAATTTCAACATCGGCATCAGTTTTGATATCCGCTGCTGTAATTTCGCCGGCACCCTTTGCCTCAATATATACTGTCTTTGGCGAGTCCGAATGTAATTTTATCGCAAGCTTTTTGATGTTCAAAATAATTTCCGTTACATCTTCCTTAACACCCGGGATAGTAGAAAACTCATGCTGGACACCGTCGATTTTTATTGACGTTGCAGCGGCACCCGGAAGAGATGACAGCAAAATTCTTCGGAGTGAATTGCCTATGGTTGTGGCATAGCCGCGCTCCAGGGGTGAAACCTCGAAAACACCGTAATTGGCTGTCGATTCTTTACATTCTATATTGGGTTTTTCCATTTCTATCATCGTAACGAACCCTCCTTCACATATTCATGTAACTTATCCACTTACCGAGGGTAAAAAACATTATTACTTAGAATACAATTCGACGATAAGATGTTCCTCAACCTCATAATCGATATCTTCACGAGTAGGAAGAGTAACAACCTTTGCCTGCAAAGCATTCTTGTCCATGTCTATCCACTTAGGTACAGCCCTTGAAGCGTTTGCTTCAGCTATATCCTTCATATGCTGTGAGTTCTTGCTCTTTTCTTTAACTGCAACAACATCACCGACCTTGACCAGATATGACGGAATATCAACTTTTTTACCGTTTACAAGAATATGACCGTGGTTTACGATTTGTCTTGCTTCTCTTCTTGTATTAGCCAAACCCATTCTGAAAATCACGTTATCAAGTCTTGTTTCAAGAATTGACAACAGTTCTTCACCTGTAATGCCGTGCTTTTTTGTAGCCATTACATAGTATTTCCTGAACGGCTTTTCCAGTACGCCGTAAATAAACTTTACTTTCTGCTTTTCATTTAACTGCAATCCGTATTCAGACTGCTTTTTTCTGCTCTTGTTCGGGTTTTTGTTTGAAGACTTATGAATACCCATAACAGCAGGCTCGATTCCTAAAGTTCTGCATCTTTTAAGAATCGGTTGCATATTTCTAGCCATGTTAAGTTCCTCCTTTTACTATATGATACAATGATAAATCAAACTCTTCTTCTCTTTGGTGGTCTGCAACCGTTATGAGGAATCGGAGTCACGTCTTTAATCATTGTAACCTCAAGACCTGCAGCCTGAAGTGCTCTAATGGCAGCTTCACGTCCGGCGCCGGGACCTTTAACATAAACCTCAACAGTTTTTAAGCCATGCTCCATAGCAGCCTTTGCTGCTGTTTCCGCTGCTGTCTGAGCAGCAAACGGTGTGCTCTTTTTAGAGCCACGGAAGCCTAAACCGCCGGCACTTGCCCATGAAAGAGCATTACCATTGACATCGGTAATGGTAACTATAGTATTGTTGAAAGAAGAGCGGATGTGAGCAGCTCCCTTTTCGATATTCTTCTTGACACGTCTGGTACGTGTAGTTTTTCTTGCTACTTTAGCCATTGTTTAAACCTCCTTTACTTCTTCTTATTAGCCATTGTTCTGGCAGGACCTTTTCTGGTTCTTGCATTGTTCTTTGTGTTCTGACCTCTTACAGGAAGGCCCTTTCTATGTCTTACACCTCTGTAACATCCAATTTCCATAAGCCTCTTGATGTCCAGTGCGATCTGACTCTTTAGTTCACCTTCAACAGTGTAGTTAGCGTTGATTGATTCTCTCAATTTGTTAACGTCTTCTTCTGTTAAATCTTTAACTCTGGTATCAGGATTGATACCATTTTCTTTTAAAAGCTTCTGTGATGTCTTAAGACCGATACCGTAGATATATGTCAGAGCAACTTCTACTCTCTTTTCTCTTGGTAAGTCTACACCTGCTATTCTTGCCATTATTACACCTCCATTGTATAAATCTCACAATTATAAATATTATAAGCAGCCACGAGTCCGCATAAATGCGGCAGCCGCCCCGCGGACGCAAATAACAAACTCTTTAGTTGGCTTTTGCCGAATTGTGATAACCAAACATATACATTTTGATTTCATTTAAATTATGGATACAGGCTAAAGGATTTCATACAGCCTGTTTTAGTGTTCCAAATTGAAATCAACCTTGCTTCTGCTTATGCTTTGGGTTTTCACAAATAACCATTACTTTGCCTTTTCTTTTAATGATTTTACATTTTTCGCAAATAGGTTTAACTGATGGACGTACTTTCATTTCCTGTTACCTCCTTATTTCGATCTCCAAGTGATTCTGCCTCTTGAAAGGTCGTATGGCGACATTTCAATGGTAACCTTATCACCCGGAAGAATCTTAATGAAGTTCATTCTCAATTTGCCTGAAATGTGGGCCAATATCTGATGACCGTTTTCAAGCTCAACTTTAAACATAGCATTCGGTAAAGTTTCGACAACCGTACCCTCTAATTCCAAAACGTCTTCCTTTGCCAAAGATACTACCTCCCAACAAATGTTCAATCGGTTTTTATACTTGCTAAAGCTTTGCGCACCGCCGAATCCGAAATATTTTCAAAATCAAGCTCCAAAACCGTATTGGTTTTGTTAATGTGCTTACGCTTTTTTTTCTTAGGCTTCGATACCCGCCTCGTAACACCGTCTGCCAAATATACATTATCTTCGTCTGCCGCCAAGACTAGGAACAGTCCTCCCTTGTCGCGCCCTGCTCTTGAATAAACAAGGCTTCCTCTGCCAATATCCATACGATACCTCTTACAGTGTTAAAATTTCGCACGCACTCTTTGTGATAAGAATGGTGTTTTCATAATGTGCTGAAAGACTTCCGTCTTCAGTTTCGACAGTCCAGTCGTCATCCAGAACGACAACCCCGTATTTGCCTACATTTACCATAGGCTCAACCGCAATTGTCATGCCTGCCGCGAGTTTAAGACCTCTGCCCTTATGTCCGTAGTTTGGTACATTTGGGTCTTCGTGCATATTTTTGCCGATACCGTGACCGACAAGGTCACGGACTACAGAAAAACCGTTTTTTTCAACGTATTCCTGAATGGCAGCCGATACGTCACCTAATTTTGCACCGTGTGTAGCATGCTTTATTCCCTCAAAAAAGCTCTGTTTTGTAACATCGATAAGCTTTTGAGCCTCGTCGGAAATTTTGCCTACGGGATAGGTTCTTGCCGCATCACCGTGATAGCCATCCTTGCAGGCACCCATGTCGATGCTTATAATGTCACCCTCTTTAAGAATAACATCATTAGACGGTATGCCGTGAACAACCCAGCTGTTCGGAGAAGCACAGATGCTCGCCGGAAAACCTTCATAATGAAGGAACGACGGTGTAGCGCCCTGTTTTTTAATGAAATCGTATGCAATTTTATCAAGCTCGGCAGTGGATACTCCCGGTCTGATATGTTTCTCAACCAGCTTAAGTGCGTCGCCGGTAATTTTGCTGGCAACACGCATCTTTTCAATTTCTGACTTCGATTTTATTGTAATCATTGCTTATTGCATCTCCATTACAGGCCGAGCGCCTTATCAACAGCGGCAGTAGTTTCTTCTACGGTGCCCTCGCTGTCAACGCTCACAACTTTTCCTTGTGCTGCGTAGTATTCTTTTATCGGCTCGGTTTGTTCGTGATAAACCTTGAGTCGGTTTTTAATTGTTTCTTCGTTGTCATCATCACGCTGAATAACCTCGCCGCCGCAAACGCACTTTCCATTTTCCGGGACGGGCTTGTTCTTTATGTGATACGGAGTTCCGCAGGCCTTGCACTCTCTTCTGCCGGAAAGTCTGTCAACAATAACGCTATCGTCCACTTCAAGTGACAGCACCTTGTCAATTTCAACACCGGCATCGTTCAGCGCTTCCGCCTGAGCAATAGTTCTCGGGAATCCGTCCAGAATAAATCCGTTTTTGCAATCATCCTGAGAAAGTCTTTCCTTAACGATACCAACGACAACATCGTCAGGTACAAGCTTCCCGCCCTCAATATACTGAGCAGCAAGCTTGCCAAGTTCAGTACCTTCTCTCATGGCAGCTCTAAGCATTACACCTGTTGAAATAGTTTCAACCCCCAGTTTTTTTGTCAGAACTTCAGCCTGAGTTCCTTTTCCTGCTCCGGGTGGTCCAAGTAGTATTAGTTTCATTCTTTGCCGCCTTTCGTCTTTATTCCAAAAAACCTTTATAATTTCTCATAACCATCTGTGATTCAATCTGTCTTACAGACTCAAGCGCAACACCTTCCATAATCAGAAGTGAAGTACCGCCTATCTGCATACCTGTTATTTTGAATGCAGCACCCATGATAACTGGCAAAACAGCGATGATTCCGAGGAATATCGCACCTGTCAAATTAAGTCTTGATGCAACCTTTGAAATATAATCACTTGTCGGCTTACCCGGTCTGTATCCCGGAATATATCCTCCTGATTTCTTCATATTGTTAGCCATTTCAATCGGATTGAACTGAATAGCTGAATAGAAATATGTGAAGAAGATTATAAGCAGGAAGTACAGTACCGAATATACAATATCGGTCCAACCCGGTCCATATCCGGCTGTCAGACAGCCCAGAACTCTGAACCATATTCCTGCTGCCGGCAAGTCACCGCTTGATGCAAGTCTTACGATTGTTGCCGGGAATGCCATTATGCTGGAAGCGAAGATGATTGGCATAACACCGCCCATTATAACCTTTACAGGAATGTTGGTGCTTTGTCCGCCGTACATTTTTCTTCCCACAACTCGCTTTGCATATTGAACCGGAATTCTCCTTTCGGCTGAGTCAAAGTATACAACAAGCACAATGGCCGCGATTGCAATTATAAGAATTGAAGCCGCAATGGCAATATTCTTCATGTTTCTGACACCGTTAGTCAGATAGTTTCTGTATATTGATACAGCTGCAATCGGGATTCTTGAAACGATACCGGCAAAGATAATCAGCGAAACACCGTTTCCGATACCTTTTTCGGTAATTTGCTCACCCAACCATACGATAAAGGCAGTACCTGCCGTAAATGTGAGCGTTATAACGAAGAATGTCAAAACGCCTTCATTTTTAATGGCTGTCATATTGTTTGTAACACCCAGATTGTGAAGTGTTACATAAAGTCCCGCGCCCTGTATAAACGCAAGCGCAATACCAAGATATCTTGTAATCTTGTTAAGCTTCTTTCTACCTTCAAGACCTTCCTTAGAAAGTCTTTCAAGCGCAGGAATGGCAACTGCCAGAAGCTGTATAATAATTGACGAGTTGATATACGGAGATACACCCATCGCCATAACGGTAGCATTTGAAAAAGCACCGCCCGTGAATACATCAAACAGAGAGAACAGGTCTGTTCCGTTTCCTAGGAAGGCCTGCATGGCTTCCTTTGAAAGGAAAGGAACAGGAATGTGTGCCCCAAATCTGAATATTACCATCATTAAAAATGTGAACCAAAGTCTTTTCCTCAGGTCTGGAATCTTAACAGCATTTCTAATTGTATTAAACATATTAGATCACCTCTGCCTTTCCACCAGCCTTTTCGATCTTTTCCTTTGCGGATGCAGTATAGCCTGCCACTTTGACATCAAGCTTCTTTGTAAGCTCTCCTCTGCCCAAAATCTTAACACCATCCATTGTTTTTGAAATAATTCCGGCATTTTTCAAAGCTTCTGCCGTTACCTCTGCTCCGTTTTCAAATTTCTCCAAAACCTCAACGTTAATGGTAACGTATTGCTTAGCAAATATATTTTTGAAGCCTCTCTTAGGCAAACGTCTGTAAAGAGGCATCTGACCACCTTCAAAGCCCGGTCTTACACCTCCGCCCGAACGCGCGTTCTGACCCTTGTGACCTTTACCTGAGGTTTTGCCTGTACCTGAACCTATACCTCTGCCTACTCTTTTAGTTACAAACTTTGAACCTGCTGCAGGTTGTAGTTCGTCTAATCTCATTTGCTACACCTCCTTCTTATCAATCTATTTTTAGTTTTCCTCAACTTCTACAAGATGAGAAACTTTACTGATCATACCTCTGATTTGAGGAGTATCATTGTGTTCTTTAACATCTCTGATTTTCTTTAGTCCCAGAGCCGCTACGGTTGCAATCTGATCCTTTTTGCAGCCGATTGTGCTCTTCACTAATTTAACCTTTAACATTGTACGCTACCTCCTTAACCCACAATTTGGTCAACATCCTTGCCGCGAAGCTTAGCAACAGCTTCAGCTTCCTTTAAGCCTGCAAGACCTGCGATAGTAGCTTTTACTACGTTCTTTTTGTTGTTTGAACGCAAGCATTTTGTTCTGATATCCTTTATACCGGCAAGCTCGACAACAGCTCTGACAGCTCCTCCCGCGATAACTCCGGTACCTTCTTTGGCAGGCTTTAACAATACTTTGCCTGCGCCGAATTCGCCTATAGTTTCGTGTGTTATTGTTGTTCCGCTCAGCGGTACTGTGACCATATTTTTCTTAGCGTCTTCGATACCCTTTCTGATAGC
>JAQXIJ010000077.1 GCA_029007725.1 Bacillota bacterium
AGGCATTTCTAATACCCGATTTTGTTTTTTCAGTAAAAAACTGACAGATTATATTATAACACAGAAATGTGTTTTGTAAATGGATAAATGTAACATTTGTTGCATTTTGGCAAAAGTGCATATTGCGTATTTTTCTACAAACAAATGATCAAACTTTTCGTTTACTCGCCTTAATAGTTAATACCCAAATCATTTTTAATAATGCTTGCCGGAACAATGCTGTCATGCCCAAATTTACTGCGAATTTTTGCTATCGTATTTTCGAGATTCTCTCGCTTCTCGTCATCCGTATCGCTGTCAAACAGGCTAATCTGTCTTCCGCTTTCATCTCTGACAAAGTTCGTTCCTGTCACCGTAATCATACGTATGGGCTTTGAAATATCCCAGTTTTCTTCAACAAGCCTCAGTGCCGCTGATGAAATTTCTCGTACAAGACAGGTCGGCTTTTCGAGAGTAATCTGTCTCGAAATTGTTTTTAATGCGGTGTCCTTTATATGAATTTGAACGGTGGTACATTTCAATCCTTTTTTTCGCATCTGACTTGAAATGTCATCAGACAAAACATAAATCCCTTTGGTAATATCCTGCAAGCCAACAAGATCTCTCACAAACGTTCTCCCGCGTCCGATGGACTTTATATTCTCCCCATATCCGAACTGCTTTACCGGGTCATCATCCTCTCCGCGCGCATATTTAATAAGTAATTTTCCGTTTTTCCCGAGTTTTTTTTCAATATACCTTTCATCAGCTGCTGCAAGGTCTCCTATAGTACGTATATTCATTTTATACAGGCTATCATAAATACGTCTGCCAACAAACAGCAAGTCAGACACCGGCAGTGGATAGACTATTTTTTCAAAGCCATCCTTTGGGATTAGTGTAACCGCATCCGGCTTTTTATAATCGCTGCCAAGCTTTGCAAAAACCTTGTTAAATGATACACCGACAGAAACTGTTATACCGAGCTCTTTTTTTACACGCGTGCGGATATCCTCTGCGATCGTTTTGCCGTCTCCGAACAGTCGGATGCTTCCGGTTACATCGAGCCAACTTTCGTCTATTCCGAATTTTTCAACAAGATCGGTATAACTCAAATATATCTCGTTTATCGCCTTTGAAAACCGCAGATATTCGCTATAGTTCGGTGGAACAATAACCAGTTCAGGGCATTTTTGCTTTGCTTTCCATATCGGCTCTGCGGTTTTTACATTAAAACTTTTCGCAAGCTCATTTTTGGCAAGAATAATCCCGTGACGCTCTTCTACACTTCCCGCAACCGCCATAGGCACTTTTTTTAGTTCCGGATTATGCAGACATTCAACAGACGCAAAAAAGCTGTTGCAGTCGCTGTGCAGCACCGTCCGTTCCATAACTAAATCTCCTTTACAAAAAACCAAATTGTAAGACAGTTAGTCAAAAATGCAGCCGGCACAAGTAAACGGAATTTAAGATTTAGCGTTTTGTGCCGAAAAAACTCCATGCCGAAAGCTGCACCAAAGCTTCCCATCAAAAATGCAGACAAAAGCAACATAAACTCACTTATACGCCACTTTCCATGAATCGCTCTGTTCTTATCAACTCCATACATAGCAAAAACTATTACATTCCATACTATAAGTGCATAAATGCAAAACCGTTCCATTATATAAGCTCACACATGACCTTCCCAAGTGTATCATTCAAAACAAGATCTGCATATCTATCATACTCGGTAGGGGTCTTATTTATAAGTACAAGCTTTTCCCCCTTGTAAAATTTTATAAAACCTGCGGCAGGATAAACAGTAAGCGATGTGCCTCCGACCATCAGCACATCGGCATTTGATATTGCCTTTACCGCACCATCGACTGTTTTTCCGTCCAATCCTTCTTCATACAAAACCACATCAGGTTTTATAACACCACCGCAGGAACATCTTGGAATACCACTGCTATCCTTTACAGCTGATAAACCGTAAAATTTTCCGCAGTTCATGCAATAATTGCGATGAATACTGCCATGAAGTTCAAACACGTTTTTGCTACCCGCCGCCTGATGCAATCCATCTATATTCTGTGTTATTACAGCCTTCAGCTTTCCCCGCTTTTCAAGCTCCGCAAGCACATTGTGGGTTATGTTTGGCTCTGCTCCGTCAGGAATCAACTTTTCACGGTAGAATTTATAAAATTCTTCAGTATTGTTTATAAAAAACGTATGCGACAAAATAACCTCCGGCGGATAGTCGTATTTTTGACTATACAACACATCCACACTTCTGAAATCAGGTATACCGCTTTCAGTTGATACACCTGCACCGCCAAAAAAAACTATATTATTGCTTGCACCCACAATCTCTTTAAGACGCATTGTTATCCGCCCTTTCTGCGTAAAAAGTCTGCACTTCCATTATATCCCCGCAATATATAATTGTCAACCGCGGCGACACAAAAAATTCCTTGTATTTAAACAATTCATTATTCTATGTAAAATTGACAAAATGTTGTATCTGTGCTAAAATTATACACGTATCAATTTTTTAACCAGAACAGCATACTAAACTTTCCTTATATATGCATTTATCCGCAATGCATATGCATATACTATATGTACAGGTATAGAAAAATACTGATATTGTTTGGAGAAAAACATGAAGCTGAGCAAAAGAATTTTAAATATTGCGAAAATTATCAACAATGATAATATATTTGTTTATTCAGCACAGGCGTCTTTTTATATAATCATAGCATCAATACCGTTCATTATGCTGCTGCTTTCGTTGGCGCAGTACATTCTGCCCGTCAGTGAAAGCGATGTAATAGGCATGGCAAATGCATTTATGCCTGAAACGCTCAAGCCCTCTGCGCTTTCTGTTATATCTGAACTGTTTTACAAATCGTCCGGTTCTGTCATTTCAATCACCGCAATATCATCGCTCTGGACAGCATCGCGCGGCATTGCCGCAGTTGAGCGAGGAACAAGAAATGTCTATCACACACCCAACAGAACAAATTTTATTTCGGGTGCTGTACTATGCATACTTTATACTCTTATGTTTATGATAATACTTCTTGTATTTTTGGCAACCGTGGTTTTCGGCAATTCAATAACTAAATTTCTCGAACTTAAATCCGGAATATGGTGCTGGGTTTTCGGAAAAACATCCTGGCTTAAATGGCTGTTCTTTTTTATATCGCTGACCGCATTTTTCAGCCTTGTGTACAAAACCTTTTCCGGCAGAAAAATTCCGGTCAGACGCCAACTCCCTGGAGCTGTTTTTACGTCGCTCGGCTGGATGATTTTTTCGATACTTTTTTCTTTTTATATTGATAATTTTGCAAACTATTCGTACATTTACGGCAGTCTTGCAGCACTTGTGCTGATGATGCTGTGGGTATATTCCTGCATGATAATTTTTCTTCTCGGAGGCGAGATAAACATATCAATTCTGATACGTATCATACGCAACAAAAAAGCTCTCGAAGCAGAAAGAATAACTGATTCAAAAGACTCCTAAAAAGGGAGTCTTTTGAATCAGTTATTTTTAAAAACGTCAGCAACCTCGGTAATTGTTATATATGCCAAGGGATCTTCGCTGTGTACTATAGCGTTCATCTTCCCTATCTGAAATCTGTTTACTATAATATAGACCGCTGTTTTTTCCGTATCAGAATAATATCCCTTTACGTTATATGTCGTTATTCCGCATTCAAAGATATCAGAAAGTTTTTTACAGATTCCCTCTGGATGCTCTGTAATAATAAGAGCCGCCTTTGATCTGTCTATGCCTTCTACAATAAAGTCTATCGTCTTTAGTGCCGCTGCATATGTAACAATAGAATAAAGCGGCAAAATCCAGCTGTTTACAACAAACCCACAAAGCACATACAGCAGTGTATTGTATACCATCACAAATGTGCCTACCGTTATCCCGAGCTTTTTCGCAAAAATTACCGCCAAAACCTCTATACCGTCCATAGCTCCGCCATACCTTATTGAAAGTCCGCTGCCCATTCCGGAAATAATTCCTCCGAACAGCGCACATAGCAAAAGGTCGTTTCCTGCCAATGGTGATGCCATACTTACATCGATTGGCAGAACATCAGTAATAAGCCATGCCCCTATTGAATACACGGTAACTGTATATGCTGCATAAATCGTAAAAATCGTCCCCTGCTTTTTCAGTCCGAATAAAAAGAGCGGCATATTCAAAATTATAAGAAAAAGCGACAGCGTAAACTGAGTCGGCGTAAGCTGCGAAAGCAGAATTGACGTGCCTGATATTCCGCTGTCGTACAGCATTACCGGGGCAATAAAAATCGTAACGCCGAAAGCATTAACAAGTCCCGCCACGGTCAGCATAAGAAAATTGCTCAGCCTTAACATTCTTAATTCCTCAATAAACTTTTTCACATCACTTTCCTCCATGTTGAAATAGAATTAGTATATATTTATAATGAATATATAATTATAATATAGATTTTTTGCGTTTCTGTACCTATTTTTGTACGAAAAAAAGCTCATTCAACCATCATCATTTGCTGTTTTTTGTGTACTTTCCCGGTGAAATTCCTACTTGCCTCGAAAAAGTTCGTATAAAGTTTGAATAATCACCGAATCCGCACATCATGGCTGTATCCGAAACGTTGTATCCCTTTTTCAGCATTTTTTTTGCTTCTGAAATACGCTTTCCAAGCAGATATTTAGATACAGTGGTTCCGAGATGAAGCTTAAATAGCTTGCATAGCTGATTAACCGATATATAAGAATTTCTTGAGATCATCTCAAGATTAATATTTTCCTGAAAATGATTATTTATAAAATCCATTGCCAGACGCAAAGGCTGGCTTACGATGCTAAACGCATCTTCCCCTTCGACATGCATTGCAAACATATTCAGCTTTACAAGCAACTGCACAACAACATTGCGTTTTATAACATCATCACCGTATTCGTATTCCGTAGTGAGCACATCAAATAGACATTTGAAAAGCTCAAGATCTGCTCCTCCCAGATGTATTCTGTGGCATTTATGCGGATGTTTGCTATAGAAGCACTGTGAAAGGTCAGTGTTTTCCGTAGAAAAATTAAAAATGAACTCGGGATGAATCTGCAGTACATATCTTTCAACCGGGTTATACGGCATAAAGGTTATCTTGTGCGTTTCAAACTGATTCATAAAAAACAAATCTCCGTCCTCCGCATCATAAATATTGCCATCTATCAGGAAATTGTTTCCGCCCTTAAGGCAAAGAAAAATCTCACAGCATTCATGAGTGTGAATATTCGTATTCGGCTTATTTTCCGTCGAATGAAAAAGCCCGAACGATTTATTATTTATAGCAAAGTCAAGTGCTTGTGCACAATTATCAAATGCCACCTGCATTTTTACCACCTCTTGACTATTATATCATTTTTGTGTGAAAGATGCAATATTTAGAGTGAAAAATGCAATGAATTTGTAATTCTGTGATGATATACTAATATCAGAACCCGGAGTTTCCGGAAATAAAGTCAGTTACTATAAAGGAGGAAACGAATACTATGGAAATCAGATGCGCATCAAATCCAAAGGACGTTAAGCATTATACGACCGAAAGACTACGTGAAGAATTCCACATTCAAAAACTGTTCACAATGGATAACATAAGAATGGTTTACAGTCATATCGACAGAATTATAACTGCCGGAATTATGCCTGTTCTGCACGAGCTTAAGCTGGAGGCTGGAAAAGAGCTGGCAAGCGACTATTTTCTTGAACGAAGAGAAATGGGCTGCATCAACATCGGCGGAAAGGGAATAATCACGATTGACGGAACAGACTATGAAATGAATCCGCGC
>JAQXIJ010000078.1 GCA_029007725.1 Bacillota bacterium
ATAAAAACACGTTCTCTGTGGACTGATTTTAAAATACTGTTATCAACCATATCTGTCATTATACGAGGGGATGGTTCAAAATAGATTAGGCGAGGTTATACACTATGAAAAAAGTGCTCTTTATAGCAACGGTCGTGAAAACTCACATTAGCGTGTTTCACCTGCCGTACATAAAAATGTTTAAGGAAAGGGGATATAAGACTGTTGTTGCTGCAAAAAATGACTATGAAAACGGTATACCGGATATTCCTAATTGTGATTGCTATATAGATATTCCATTTGCAAGGAATCCTTTCAGCTTTCGCAATATTAAAGCATACAAAATGCTGAAAACACTCATAGACAACGGTGATTTTGATGTTGTAGAGTGTAATACTCCCGTCGGAGGAGTAGTCGGCAGACTTGCAGCAAGAAAAGCAAGAAAAAAAGGGACAAGAGTAATATATATTGCACACGGTTTTCATTTTTCAAACAGAAGTTCCGCACTTTTATGGCTTGTGTTTTACCCTATTGAGAAGCTGCTGTCATATATCACCGATGTCCTTGTCACAATAAATAAAGAAGACTATGACATAGCGTTAAAGCATTTTAAGGCAAAAAGCACAATACATATCAACGGAATAGGGGTTGAATTAGAAAAGATTGAAAGCTGTGTGTCCGACAAACATAAGCTTCGTTCTCAAATAGGTATTAAAGACAGTGATATAATGTTAGTTTCTGTCGGTGAACTGCGAAAACTGAAAAATCACATAACAATTATAAAAGCAATGTCAAAACTGAATAATCCTGCTATTCATTATGTAATAGCAGGTTCCGGTTCGCTTAAGGAGAAGCTTGAACATACAGCCGAAACGCTCGGAGTGAAAAACAATGTGCATTTATTGGGATTTTGTACTAACGTATATGAAATATTAAAAGCAAGCGATATATTCTGTTTTCCTTCACTCAGAGAAGGCATGCCTGTTTCGCTTATGGAAGCAATGGCGGCAGGACTGCCGGCTGTTGTGTCGACCGTCCGCGGAAATACGGATTTAATAGTTCCGAACAAAGGAGGATTTTTATATTCTTCTTATGATGTGAGCGGTTTTGCGGAAGGAATACAAAAGCTTGTGCAAAATCCGGAGCTGAGATATAGCATGGGATATTATAACAAAGATAGAATAAAAGATTATGATATAAAGATTATTAAGGAGGATTTATCAAATATATATTTCCCTCAGCAAAAGGAAACATCATTAAGGAAGTGAATGTTTTGGCTTGTAATTTATATGAATACAGTTTTATAGTGCCGGTTTATAATGCAGAAAAATATATTGAAGAATGTATAGAAAGTATTTTGAAGCAAGGAGAATGCTGCGAATTGATTTTAGTTGATGACGGCTCAACGGACAGTTCAGGTGAAATTTGTGATTGGTATGCCGGGCGATATGAAAGAATAAAAGTATTTCACAATAAAAATTCCGGCCCCGGAGCAGCAAGAAATTTCGGTCTTGATAAGGCGTCCGGAAACTATGTTATATTTGTTGATTCGGATGATTATGTAAGCAATGGTTTAATAGAATATCTTGATCGTGGATATGCTGACAGGTCAGCAGACCTTATATTTTTCAATATTATAAAGAAGTTTTCTGACGGCAGACTTGAACCTATGGCAGAAGGACTTAAAAAAGATGAAATTTATGGAAAGCCTATGAATAAAGTTTTGCATGCCATATCGGAATGTTCAAAATTTCCGGCAAGTACCGGAGGGAAGATAATAAAAAGAGATGTTCTGATAAAAAACAATATCAGATTTAAGGAAGGTGTTATCGGCGAAGATATAGATTGGACGCTGCAACTTATATGCAATATAAATTCTGCCGATGTATATACGATCGGAAACTATTATTACCGTATATCGCCAAATACACGCCGCTCATACGGAAATTCTGAAAGCCTGTGCAGCCAGTTAAGCATAATAGAAGATTGGATTTGTAAAGTGAAAGATGAAAAAATAAATAAATATATCTTATCTTTTCTTGCTTACCAATATGCTGTTTCCCTGCCGTTTTACGGTGCGCTTGCAGCAGATGACAGAATGTTGTACATAAAAAGAACAAAAGAATTACGGTTTTTGCTTTCTTACGGTAAGACGAAAAAAATAAAGCTTATAAGGCTTGCGGTCAGTCTGATTGGAGTAAATGCGGCATCAAAGCTTCTATATAAATATGTTGTGAAAAGAGATGAATATAATGCATGAAAAACCCAAAGTACTGTTTGTCGCACAAAATTTGTGCGTCGGCGGTGTTCAAAAAGCATTTGTTAATCTTTTAAATAAGGCCAAAGCAAGCGGTGAATATGATATAAGCGTGTTTACATTTGCAAAAGGAGCGCTTCTAAGTGAAGTGCCGCAGGATATACCGGTTACGGTAGGTAGTAAAGTATTGCAGCTGTCCGCAACACCGCTTGGAAAGATAAAATCAACAGGGAACGTCATTGGTACAGCAATTCGTATTTTGGCAACGGTATTTGCTAAAATAATAGGTTCGGAAAAATTTTACAGACTGGTTTTCAGAAAACAGACAGAAAAATACGATATAGCTGTTTCGTATTTTACCGATGTTCCGATAGGAGTATTCAATAAAGGAACAAATTTGTATGTTTCCGATTTTGTGAATGCGGAAAAAAAAATAGCTTGGATTCATACCGATCCGATTCTGAGCGGTTTCGATAAAGAATACTGTTGCAGAATATATAAGCCTTTTGATAAAATAATATGTGTTTCAGACGCAGTAAGGCAAAAATTTAATGAACTGCTTCCGGAATACAGTAACAAAACAGAAACAAGGCATAATGTGTTTGATGAAGAAAAAACAAAAAAACTTGCCATAGAATTTGAGCCGTTTAAAAAGTCATGGTTTGATATTGTTACGGTTGCAAGAGTAGATAATGCTTCAAAGAGAATTGACGGTATATTAAATATATGCCGAAGGTTAAAGAAAGACGGAATTGCCAGCTTTTGCTGGCGGATTATTGGGGACGGTCCCGATCTGAACAGAAACATTGAATTGGCAAACGAGCTGGGAGTGGATGATGTTGTCATATTTGAGGGCGAAAAACTAAATCCATACCCGTATATATATAAATCAGATTTGTTTGCGCTGTATTCCGCATATGAGGGGTTTCCCCTTGTAATAGGCGAAGCGTTAATCCTTAAGACGCCTATACTCACAACAAATTATGCGGCGGCAAGAGAACAAATTCCGCCTGACGTCGGAACAATAGCAGATTCTGATGAGATGTTCTTTGAATATTTAAAGGACTATATCATCGGAAATAATTAACTTTTGTATACAGCCGGGTAAAGGACGGTTTGTATAAATATTTTTATAGAAGGCGAGGTGTTTCCCGTGTTTCTATAAAGAAAAACATTCAATATTATGTTGAAGGGATGTTTTTCAATTGGAGTATACTCAAAAAACAAAGAAAGGAGATGCTAAAAATGAGTAAACTCAAAAGATTTATTTCAACATTAATGGCTATTTGCGTATGTTCACTGTGTATTAATGTTGTTCCTGCATTGGCTG
>JAQXIJ010000079.1 GCA_029007725.1 Bacillota bacterium
CCTCATCATCACATCGGCAGAGGCTCATTGTCAAGCAAACCGTGGAATAAATGCGACTACTTCTACGAAAACAAAAGAAATATTACGATTCATTCCGTTTTTTGAAGCTTTTTACTGTCTATTTTTTCTGGGAGGGCACACCTTTCTCTATTTGTTCCCTTTCATCAGCTTCTGAATACGAATATCCTTCCCGACAAACTGCAAAATTTCAAAACTTTCATAAATCCGTGAGGTAAGGCGGTTTGAATAGCGAGCCGATATTTCGGACATATTAAGATTTGTATTTAATATTATCTTCTTTTTCGCCGCCAGCCTTTTTCCGACTATATCAAAGAAAAACTGCAGTGAAAACGAATTCTGTGCTTCAGTTCCAAGGTCGTCTATTATAACCAAATCCGATTCATACAGCATTTCCATCGTATCAGAAAAAGCAAGATTTTCCTTTCTTCCGAAGCGATAGTCTTCATAATCAGTAAAAAGACCTGCCGCTGTTATATACAATACGCTGTAACCGTTGTCCATCATTTTTTTTGCTATGCATGAAGACAAAAATGTTTTTCCGAGTCCGCAATCACCATAAAACAGTAAATTTTTCCCTTTTTTATCTCTACAAAAGCTCTGTGCTCGCTTAAAAATATCCTGCATATTTTCCCTTTCAGTCATTTTTAAGGAATCTATATATTTATCACTGTAATAATCAAAGGAGAATTCTGAAAAATCGTGCAGCATATCTCCCATATTAGACAACCTATACCTCATTTTTATAAGCTTTTGCAAAAAACAGGAGCACTTTTTTTTATCTTCATATCCTGTATCAAGACATTTTTCGCACTTGTATTTAACTTCATTATAATCCAAAGGAATTTTATTCTCAAGAAGTATTTTGTTTTTCTCTTCATTGAGCGCAGCAAGCTTGTGTTCAAATTCCTTGTTATATTCCGCCGCATTCTCAGGATTTTTTAAAATTTTTCCTAAATTTTCAACTCCGAGCCGAGTTATCTCATCTTCTTTTTTTTTCACTTCGGGAACTCTTTCATAAACGCTTTTAACCATCCTGTCTCGCCTTATACGCGCCTTTGTGCGGTCCTCGTCATACTCGTTCATAATCTTCGTTATGGCGTCATCTATGTACTGCATTTACATCATTCCCTTCTGCGGCTTTCTTAAAAAAATCCGCGATTTTTTCTTTTCTTTTAATAATTTCGTCAAAGCGCTTTATATATTCGTATGGCTCTTTAAAATTAACAATACGCTCAATCCTGTCACCAAGAACGATTTTTGACGATCCTCCGCCTCCTAGAGCTATAATTGTCTGTGCTTCCTCCATGATGTTTATGTTATAAAACGACATATGACCGCTGTCAGAATATCCGACATTTTCAAGATTTCCCGATATATTTTTCTGACGATACATATAGTACGGCTCTTTTCCTATATCCCTCATTCTTTTTTGGGCATAGTCAAGCATTTTGTTCATTTCTTCATATCCCGTCAGCTCACTGTTTGAAAACCTAAGTGCCGCAGCGCGCTTTATGCACATTGAATGAATCGTTATATCCTCCGGATTATATTCTATAATTCTTTCAAGGCTGTTTTTGAACATTTCAAAATTTTCTCCCGGAAGTCCGGCAATGAGATCGGTATTTATATTATCAAATCCCATTTCGCGCGCAAGGCAAAAAGCTTCGCCGTACATTTCTGGAGTATGGCATCTTCCTATTTTTTTAAGAGTTTTTTCATTCATCGTCTGAGGATTTATACTGATTCTATTCACTATTCCTCTTTTTGCCTCAAGTAACTTTTCGCGCGTTATTGTGTCAGGTCGCCCTGCTTCAAGAGTAAATTCATTCATGCTCGACAAATCTATATTTTTCTTTATACTGTCAAAAATAATAGCCAGATTTTCCACAGAAAGAGCGGTCGGTGTTCCTCCGCCGATATAAATATTTTGAACAAAAAAGCCCAGTTCTCTCAAAATTTCACCGGTTTTTTCAATCTCTTTACATAAAAGGCGGCAAAACTCATCCATATATTTACCACTGACCTTTACGTCTGTCGAAACAAACGAACAGTATAAACATCTTGACGGGCAAAAAGGAATACCTATGTAAATACTTACAGAATGATCTTTTATTTTTTCAAGAATTTTTCTTTCGTTTTTTGCAACCATAAGCGCTAAGTCGCACTTTTTTTCCGAAACGTCATAAATTGTACGAAGCATTTTTTTTACTTCTACATCATTCATGCCCTTTTCAAAAAACTGACGCACCGATTTTGCAGGTCTTATTCCGCTCATCACTCCCCACGGAAGCTCAATATTGCGTATTTTTTTTGCTGCGGCACAAAAGCATTTCGTACAGGCACATCCGTAAATCTTTTTTATAAGCCTTTTATCTGTTTCTGAATTTTTAAATGGAAAAAAATAGTCGCTCTCATAGATTTTTTCCTTAAAATCAATCCTAGTATGAACCGAAATTATATCGTTTTCATGAGAAAAATCGGTAGTCACCGTTCCTTTTTCATCGCGTTTGAAAAAAATATTTATAAAAACATTCATTTCATATTCACATTTAAAACCGTTTTGTACCAAAAACATAGCTTACTCCGTAAAATAACCGTTATTTTTCTTTTCAAAGCCAATGCTTGTAGACCCACCGTGCCCAGGATAAACGGTCACGCTGTCGGGCAGCTTGTACAGCTTTTTCCTTACCGAATTTTCCAAGTCCTTTATATTTCCTGTCGGTAAATCGCATCTTCCGACGCTTCCCGAAAACAGCGTATCCCCTGAAAACAGATTGTTTTCGATAAGATAGCAAACACTTCCGTCTGTATGACCAGGGGTATATATGCATTTTACATAAATTCTGTCAAAACTTCTTTTCTCACCGTCCGACATAATTATATCGCAAGGCTTGTCAGAAAGCCTTCTGTCGCCTGAAAGTGATATTTTGGTATCTAATATATTCCTGCTGCATTTTTCTGAACCTACAACCATTTTTGAGTCCCTAATTTCATTTAAGGAATATATGTGGTCAAAGTGACAATGAGTCAGAAGAATATATTTTATTTTTATACCCTCAGCCTCTTTCAATATTTTAAAGGTATCCATACCGGGGTCTATCAAAAGACCTATGCCGTCCTTTTCTACAATATAGCAATTCTGCTGCATTTCTTCACTTACAATCGTTTTAATATGCATGGCTTTTTTCCTTCGGAAAATATATTTTTTTCTTATATTTTCTAATTTTGGCGTTAATTATACAGTCTTACAGGAAGAATCATAAATGTGTAGCTGTCATCACCCTTTGCCGAGCGCAAAAAGCAAGAACTTCTTGGATTGGAAAGCTCAATTTTTATCTCTTCCTCCTCGCAGGCACGAAGAGCCTCAAGCAGATATTTATGATTGAATCCGATTTCTATATCATCTCCGGAAACCGAAACGTCCACAACATCATGAACCTTTCCCTTTCCGGTCATACAGGTAATTTCAATTTTATCCATTACTATATTAAGGCGAACCGGAACCTTTTCAGCTTTTGCGGAAATATCGTCATTTATAAGAAGAGAAGCTCTCTCAAGGCTTTCGGTAAGCGCCGCGGTATTTGCAATTACAACAATGCTGTTAGGTGAAAGCAAAACAGGCTTATAGTTTATATATTCACCCTCAAGAAGTCTTGTAACAACCTTAAAGCTTCCAAAATCAAACATAGTATGGCGGTCTGAAACAACAACATCTACTTTTTTTTCATCGTCATCTTCCAAAACTTTGAAAATTTCACGTAGAGTAAGACCGGGGATTACAAACTTTTTCTTTTCGAGAGATGAATCCACAATCTCTTTGCAAAGAGCAAGGCGGTAGCCATCGGTTGAAACAATAGACAAAACACCCGTTTCTATTTCAAAAAGCGAACCTGTTAAAATAGGCTTTCTTGCTTCGTTCTGTGAAACGGCGAAAATAGTCTTTCTTATCATTTTTTTAAGAACTGCCTGACCTATTGAAAAGCGATAATTTTCGTTAATTTCGGGTATTGCCGGATATTCGTTGCTTTCAAGTCCCTGAATATTAAATTCAGATTTTCCGCACCTTATTGTTGTAACGTTGTTTTCTTCGTTCACAGTCACGGAAACCTTATCTTCCGGAAGCTTTCTCACAATTTCGCCGAACATTCTTGACGAAATGGCGATAGATCCTCCTTCCGAAATATCACAGCTGTCGGTATATTCAATACACAGGTCGAGGTTGTTTCCGGTGACCGTAAGAGTTCCGTTTACGTCTGCATCTATTTTTATACATTCTAGAATAGGCATAATTGATTTTGCTGATACCGCCTTTTGTACGGTATTAATTATTTTCAGCAACTGCTGTTTATTGCAAATAAATTTCATTTTTACTCTCTCCTTTTCGTGGATAATTGAAATATCCTATTTTTGCATAGGTAGGTACGTATATAATATATTTTATAGCAGTAATAGTAGTAATACGGCGGATTAGATGGAAAAGTCTAATAACATACCGTTTTAAGCCAAAATTAATAAAATTATGGGTGTTGATAAAAATTGGATTGTTTAAAAAATTCCACACCGAATATTTTCATAAAAAATTTCCACAAATTTTCCACACTGCAGACGTTGATAAATCATAAAGTATTAATATCCTTTATAATTGCGTCTATATCTTCCTTTAAGGCAGGATTTGATTTCATATCTCCCATAATCTTATCCACACCGTACATAACCGTTGTTCTGTCACGGTTTCCAAGAGCTTTTGCTATCATAACAAAGTTCATGTTGGTAAGAGTTTTGCAAAGATACATAGCCACCTGACGCGGAAAAGCAACACTCTTTTGCTTTGATTTTCCAATAATTTCGTTTTCTGTTATATTATAATAGGAAGCAACCGATTCGATAATCTTCTGTGGTGTAATTTTTATTATATCGTCGTCCGGGATAATAGATTTTATAGCCATTTCAGCAATCTGCATATTTACCGATGTATGTTTTATGCTTGCATAGGATATAATTTTTAAAAGAGCGCCTTCAAGTTCACGGACGTTTGAGTCTATTCTTTCGGCAAGGTATGAAAGAACTTCTTCACTTATAAAAACATTTTGGCTTTCCGCTTTCTTTTTAAGAATTGCAACTCTTGTTTCGTAATCAGGCATTATTATGTCAACGTTTAATCCCCATTCAAAACGGGTTTTAAGTCTTTCTTCAATGGTAACAAGTTCCTTTGCGGTGCGGTCACTTGTCAGAACAATCTGTTTGTTGTTAAGGTAAAGGTCATTGAAGGTATGGAAAAATTCTTCCTGAATACCCTGTTTGTTCTCGATAAACTGAATATCGTCTATCAAAAGAACGTCAACATTTCGGTAAAGTTGGCGGAATGAACCCATATCCTTTACATGCAGAGATTCAATCATTTCGTTTGTAAAGCGTTCGCTTGTTACATAAACGACCTTCATCTCTGGCGAATTTTTAAGAATTTCGTTACCTATTGCCTGCATAAGGTGAGTTTTTCCTAGACCTGAGCTTCCGTAAAGAAACAGAGGATTGTTTTTTTCCTGTCCTGGATATTTTGCTGTACTCATTGCGATTGCCGTTGCGTATTCGTTTGAAGAGCCTACGACAAAATTATCAAAGGTGTAGCGCGGATTGAGGTTGCTTTTTACAACATTTTCTTTTTTTTGAGAAACTGGCTCGGCAAAAGACTTTTTATTTTTTTGTGTATCTTCTTGAGGTTCCTCTCCCTTTAAAATTATTTTGAGCTTTATTGGCTCTGCAACAACGCGCGAAACGGATTTTTCTATAATGTCCACATACCGCAGAATTAACATATTCTTGCAGATTGATGTAGAAACGCTTACCATAAATTCGGAATCCTTATAGGAAACCGGAACAATATCCTTTATGTAGGTATTATAGCCTACCATTGAGTTAATGTTGTCCTTGATATATGATAAGGAGGCAGACCATATTCCGTTAATATCCATTATTATCCTCCCTTTTATAATATACAAATCGTTCTTTTACCCATTAGGATGCTATTTTAATAATATCAGAAATTTGTATGTTTTACAAGATACAAAATCATTATTTTTAAAATAAATATAAAAAAAACCTATATTTTTATATTTTTCGGGAAAAAATGATAAAAAAAGAAAGGATTGGTGCAGAAAAATGAAAAAATATATTGAAATAACTGATGTATATGCGAGAGAAGTTCTCGATTCAAGGTCTAATCCCACGGTAGAGGTTGACGTATACACTTCAGATGAAAAAATGGGTAGAGCTATTGTTCCGTCCGGCGCATCAACGGGAATTTTTGAAGCGGTAGAGCTACGCGACGGTGACAAGGAAAAATACGGAGGAAAGGGAGTTAAAAAGGCGGTAGAAAACATAAATGGAAGAATTGCCGACTATCTTGTTGGAATGAATGTTCTTGATCAGCGAGCGATAGATATGGAGCTTTTGAAGCTGGACGGAACGGAAAACAAGGGAAATCTTGGTGCAAACTCAATCCTGGGAGTATCGCTGGCGTGTGCCTGCGCAGCTGCGGAATCTCTTGGGATGAGCTTATATCAATATATAGGAGGTGTGAACGGACATATTCTGCCTCGCCCGATGATGAATATTTTAAACGGAGGAGCACATGCTGATAATAATGTTGATATTCAGGAATTTATGATAATACCGACATCAGCACAGAGCTTTAAAAAGGGGCTGCGTCAGTGTAGTGAGGTCTATCACAGTCTTAAGGAGGTATTGAAAAAAAATAAAAAATCGACCGGAGTTGGGGATGAGGGAGGTTTTGCACCTGATCTAAAAAGTGATGAGGCGGCGTTTGATCTTATAATTAAAGCAATAGAAAATGCGGGATACAAACCGGGGGTGGATTTTAAAATTGCAATTGATGCAGCAAGCTCGGAATGGGTTGAATCAAACGGCGGATACAAAATGCCTAAATCCGGAATAACAAAGACATCACAGGAGATGGTCGAATACTGGCAGCAGCTAATTGAAAAGTATCCGATAGTATCAATTGAGGACGGAATGGGAGAAGAGGATTGGGAAGGATGGAAACTGCTTACCGAAAAGCTCGGAAAAAAAATTCAGCTGGTAGGAGATGACCTTTTTGTAACCAATACAAAGAGACTTAAAAAAGGAATAGAAATGGGTGTCGCAAACTCAATTCTTGTAAAGGTGAACCAGATAGGGACGCTTACAGAAGCGCTCGAAGCGGTTGAAATGGCACATAAGGCAGGATATACCACGATTATTTCGCATCGAAGCGGCGAGACAGAGGACACAATGATTGCAGATATTGCAGTTGCGGTAAATTCGGGACAAATTAAGACCGGAGCACCGGCACGAAGCGAAAGAGTATCAAAATATAACAGGCTTTTAAGAATAGAGGAAGAGCTTTCCTTTACCGCGCAATTCGGTGACAGCAGATAGTTTGACAATTTTTCTTTTTTGATGTATAATAAAAGAATACCAAAGGGGGAAAAATAAATGAAATGTGAGCATTGTCAGTTTAATACCGAAATTGTAGACAGATTGAAAAATGAAGCTCCCTCGCCGGAATTACTTGAGGATTTGACCGACGTATTTAAGGTATTCGGAGATACAACAAGAATTAAAATTTTGTGGACATTATTTGACAGTGAAATATGCGTAGCAGATATTTCGGATAAAATAGGAATGAGTCAGTCCGCTATAAGCCACCAACTGCGAATTTTGAAGCAGGCGCGGCTTATTAAGGCACGCCGAGAAGGAAAAAATACTTTTTATTCTTTAAGCGATGATCATGTAAAAAGAATTATAGAGCAGGTTATTATTCATATAAGTGAATAAATAAGTGAGTAAAAATTAAAATCCCATCGTGCTGTTTTTAACAACATGACGGGATTTTTTGTCTTATAAAATATTATTCAGAAACAAATGGAAGCAAAGCAATCTGTCTTGCTCTCTTTATAGCAACAGTAAGCTGTCTCTGATGCTTAGCGCAGTTACCGCTGATACGTCTCGGAACAATCTTACCGCGTTCTGTAATATATCTTCTAAGTTTCGCAGTATCTTTATAGTCAATATTTTCTACCTTATCAACGCAGAAAACGCATACTTTTCTCTTTGAACGTCTTGCTTTATAAGGTTTATCTGTTTTTTCAGCCATGACATTTTCCTCCTATCAATTTTTATCGCAATCAGAACGGTAGGTCATCCTCTGAACCGTCGATTGCCTGGAATCCCATATTGTCGATATCTCCAAAACCATTGTTTGATTTTGGCTGAGGAGAAGAATATTCTCCATGTTCACCGATTGTACCGGATTCGGTTTTAGAACCTGTAAAATAAGCTTCATCTACAACAACATCGGTTGCATATTGTTTTTTACCCTCCTGATTTTCCCAGGATCGAGACTGTAGATTTCCCACAACAGCAATCATAGAGCCCTTGTGAAAATATTTGCAGATAAATTCCGCCGTTTGACGCCATGCCGTACAGTTGATAAAATCCGCTGTCTGCTGACCTTCCTTTGCGAAACGTCTGTTCACCGCAATAGAAAATCCGCACAGGCTGACTCCGCTCGGTGTCTGACGCATTTCGGGGTCGCGCGTCAGTCTGCCCATTAAAATAACTTTGTTCATAATCTACACCTCTTTATAGATTATTTGTCTTTACGAATGATGATAGTTCTCAAGATTCCGTCTGTGATTCGGTACTGTCTGTCTAGTTCTTTCGGGAAATCGCCGTCAGCGGTGAAATCAACCAGAAAATAGTAACCTTCTGTTTTATCATCAATTTCGTAAGCAAATTTTCTTTTACCCCATTCATCAACAGTTTCAACTGTTGCATTTTTTGAAATAAGTGAGGTAAACTTTTCACTTAAAGCTTTAACATCTGCTTCTTCCAGGTCTGCATCAATGATAAAAATTGTTTCATAGCTGTACATTTGTTTTTCAGCCATTTTTCGCACCTCCTTATGGACATATGTCCCGGAAACAATCCACCGGGCAAGGATTTTGCTCATATAAAGCCTATACATTATATCACTTCAAATATCTTTTGTCAAGTTTTTTATGATGATTTCTTAGAATACAAGTATAAAAGTCGTACAGAATATTTTTTTCGTCATTGTCGAGAGCCGATATATCAAAGGATTCTTCCATTACATAATCATTATTACTTATAAAAAAATCAAAATCTACATTAAATATCTGTGTATATTTTAAAATGTATTTTGTTTCAGGTGTTCGTATACCCTTTTCCCAGTTAGCAACGCAGGTTCTTGAAACACCGAGTTTTTGTGCAAGTTCCTCCTGCGTAAGATGATTGAGTATGCGCAGAAAACGAAATTTTTTATTCAATTTTTTTCACCTTCTTTGGTAAACTTAACTATTTAAAATATTATAATATGTGTTTTAAAGAAAGTCAACATATCTTATAAACATAGTTTGTTAATAATTTGTTAATATAATTTCCTATATAAATTAACTTTTTATTCATACCGATTTAAAAAAGATGTGTTATTATTATACTAAAGAATAAAAGAAAAGAAAAAACACATAATATTTCAAGGAGGAATTATTATGAAAAAATATCCATACACTGACTCAACAGAAATAATTAAATATGAACCGAAAGAAAAAAAGAAAAACAGATTTAAAAAATTTATTCCATGCATCATGTCGGCGGTTCTGGCGAGCGTAATAACGGCAGGCGCTGTGGGAGTAGGAGGCTACTATTATTTAAAACCGATCAAGACAAATGAAACGGCGTCGGTTGCTGTCCAGCAGAATACGGCATCATCCGGAATGACAACCCTTTCAGGAATAAACGGAAAGAAGGAACTTACTGTTCCGGAGATTGCAAAAAAAGTAGGTCCGTCCTGTGTAGGAGTAATAAACAAGGCAAAGGTACAGCCAACAAAATATTATGACCCGTTCAGCGGCAGATATTTCTATTCATCAGACCCAAACAGCGGGAAGCTAGTAGAGCAGGGATCGGGAAGCGGAATTATAATAAGTGAAGACGGATACATTGCAACCAATCAACACGTTATAGCAGATGCAACCGAAATTAACGTAATTTTGAACACCGGAAAGGAATATAAAGCAACTCTTGTTGGATCTGATGAAAAATCAGACCTTGCAGTGTTGAAAATTGATGAAAGCAATCTCTCTGCGGCAGAACTTGGAAATTCTGATGAAGTTGAGGTTGGAGATTTGGCTGTAGCAATCGGAAATCCGCTTGGACAAGAGCTTGCGGGTACGGTTACCACAGGAGTTATCAGTGCAGTAAACAGAAAAATGACGGTTGATAACAGAACATATAACCTTGTCCAAACTGACGCGGCGATTAACCCCGGTAATTCGGGCGGTGCACTGGTAAACAAATACGGTCAGGTTATAGGAATAAACTCAATAAAGATGTCACAAACCGGAGTTGAGGGAATTGGATTTGCTATTGCAATTTCTGAAGCTAAGCCGATTATTGACGACCTGATGAAGAACGGATATGTTTCAGGCAGAACACTGATAGGAATTGTACCGCGTGAAACAAGAAACGGTATTACGGTATACTCTGTTGAAAGCGGCAGCGGCGCCGAAAAAGCGGGAATTAAAGAGGGAGACCTTATTGTAAAGGTAGACGGAACGGCTGTCACAACTGTTGACGGTTTGAATGAAATAAAGGAAAAGAAATCACCCGGTGACTATATAACGCTTACGATTATAAGAAACGGGGAGCTGACAGATGTTCAAGTTCAGCTTCAGGAAGATATTCCACAGAAAAAAACAAACAAATAAAAGTATTATTTCAGAGGATAAAAAAATTAAGGCGCTTGCCCAATGGGGCAGGCGCCTATACATTTGCATTTGCACAGACTGATGGTTGGTGCATTTTTTAATAGAAATTTTTAGAATTTTGAACGCTTTGTATAGGTTGTGTGCAAAAGCTCATGAGCCTTGTGTGAACCCGGCTTTTCAAAATATTCCTTATAGAGTATATCAATATCCGGATTTTTGTGTGACTGTCTTACGGAAGCGTTTTTGTCTTCGGCATAAAGAGCCTTTGCACGCTCTGCCTTGACATCGGTAGTCATCCACGTTTTAGATGAGCAGATAGGCTGTCCGCCTCCGGTTACACAGCCTCCGGGACAAGCCATAATTTCAACAAAATGATAGTTTTTCTCGCCGGATTTAATTGAATCAAGCAGCTTTCTGGCGTTTCCGAGGCCGTGTGCAACCGCAACATTAACATCCATACCACCCATAGTTACGGTAGACTCTTTAATACCATCGGTACCGCGTACCGCAGTAAAATCAAGGTTTTCAAGAGTTTTGTTTTCAATAATCTCATAAACTGTGCGCAGAGCCGCTTCCATAACACCACCGGTCACACCAAAAATGTGCGCAGCGCCCGAAGCTTCACCAAAAGGTGCGTCGAATTTTTCATCTGGAAGATTTACAAAATCCAGTCCGGTTTCCTTAATCATTTTTGCAAGCTCTCTTGTTGTTATAACCGCATCGACATCGCGCAGGCCATCATTTTCCATTTCAGATCTTGATTTTTCAAACTTTTTTGCAACGCAGGGCATTACAGAAACAACATAAATCTTTTTCGGGTCGATACCGTTCTTTTCCGCAAAAAATCCCTTTATAACAGCACCGAACATTTGATGCGGCGATTTGCAGCTTGACAAATTATCCAAAAATTCCGGATAGTTGTGTTCACAGAATTTTATCCATCCCGGAGAGCAAGACGTAATGAGAGGCAAAGTGCCGCCGTTTTTAAGTCTTTCAAGAAGTTCGTTACCCTCTTCTAAAATTGTTAGATCCGCGCCGGTGTCGGTATCGAAAACCTTGTCAAATCCCATTCTGCGGAGCGCGGCGACCATTTTTCCGGTTACCGGAGTCCCCATTTTCATACCGAACTCTTCACCAAGCGCTGCACGAACGGCAGGTGCTGTTTGAACGACTACATATTTTTCAGGGTCAGAGATGGCGTCAAAAACTTCATCTGTAGAAAATTTTTCGTGAAGTGCCCCTGTTGGACAGGCAGCGATACATTGACCACAGTTTACACAAGCGGTATCTGCAAGATCCGCCTCGAAAGCACAGCCGATTTTTGTATTGAATCCTCTTTCTTGAGCGTCGATGACGCCTACGGTTTGAACATTTTTACATGCATTTACACATCTGCGGCAAAGCACGCATTTATTATTATCTCTTACGATTGACGGGCTTGAGTCGTCAATATCATAGGTGTTCATTACTCCTTCAAAAGGAATATCGGTTATGCCGAGCTCTTCGGTCAGCCTTTGAAGCTCGCACTTTTGATTTCTTGAGCATGTAAGGCACTGTTTGTCATGGTCGGATAAAATAAGTTCGAGAGTTGATTTTCTTGCCTTTTTTACCTTTGGAGAATGAGTCAGAACCTCTATTCCTTCAGCAACCGGATAAACGCAAGCAGCCTGAAGAGCTTTTGCGCCTATAATTTCTACCACACACATTCTGCATGAGCCGGTTTGCGAAACATCTTTTAAATAACAAAGAGTAGGAATGTCAATTCCGTTAGCTTTAGCTGCTTCCAGTATGGTTGTGCCCTCGGGAACACTTACGGATTGACCGTTTATTTTCAAGTTTACCATATTACTCTTATCCTTTCTATTATTTTTTCTCGATTGCACCGAACTTGCAGGCAGCCTGACATGCGCCGCACTTGATACATTTCGACTGATCTATAACAAACGGTGACTTGATTTGTCCCGAAATTGCATTTGCAGGACATTGCCTTGAACAAAGGCTGCAACCCTTGCACTTGTCAGGATTAATTTCAAAGTGAGAGAGAGCCTTACATACACCGGCAGGACACTTTTTATCCTTAACGTGCGCTTCGTACTCGTCCCTAAAATATCTGAGTGTGGAAAGAACCGGGTTTGGAGCCGTCTGACCCAAACCGCAAAGAGCGGAAGCCTTTATAGAATAGCAAAGTTCTTCCATTCTATTAAGATCCTCCATAGTTCCTTGACCTTTGGTTATTTTTGTAAGAATTTCAAGAAGACGTCTTGTACCGATTCGACACGGAGTACATTTGCCGCAGGATTCGTCAACCGTAAATTCAAGAAAGAATTTAGCAATATCGACCATACAGTTGTCCTCGTCCATAACGATAAGTCCGCCCGAACCCATCATTGAACCGATTGCAATCAGAGAATCGTAGTCGATTGGCGTATCCATAAGACGTGCCGGAATACATCCGCCAGAAGGTCCGCCGGTCTGAGCAGCCTTAAACTTCTTTCCGTTCGGAATACCGCCGCCGATATCCTCTATAATTTCGCGCAATGTGGTTCCCATCGGAACTTCGACAAGACCGGTATTGTGGATTTTTCCACCAAGTGCAAAAACCTTTGTACCCTTTGATTTTTCGGTACCCATAGAGCTGAACCATTCTGCACCGTTTAGAATAATTTGCGCAACATTTGCGTAGGTTTCTACATTATTCAAAAGTGTGGGCTTTGCCCAAAGTCCCTTTATGGCAGGAAAAGGAGGACGCGGACGCGGTTCACCGCGCTTTCCCTCGATAGATGTCATAAGAGCCGTTTCTTCGCCGCAGACAAATGCTCCCGCACCGAGTCTTATGTCAAGGTCAAAATTGAAACCTGTACCGAAAATATCGGTGCCCAAAAGACCGGTTTCTCTTGCCTGATTAATTGCAATCTTAAGTCTTTGAACTGCAATGGGATATTCCGCACGAATATAAACATAGCCTTGGTCGGCGCCTATTGCATAAGCGGCAATTGCCATCGCTTCTATGATTGAATGAGGGTCACCCTCAAGAACCGATCGATCCATAAATGCGCCCGGGTCGCCCTCGTCGGCATTACAGCAGACAAATTTTTTGTCACCTTCCGCTGCATATGTGAACTTCCACTTGAGTCCGGTAGGAAAGCCGCCGCCGCCTCTGCCACGCAGTCCGGATTTCAAAATTTCGTCTATAACCTCTTCGCGTGACATTGATGTAAGTGCTTTATAAAGCGCTCTGTATCCGTCTCGCGCGATATATTCTTCAATATGCTCAGGACTGATAACACCACAGTTACGCAGGGCAACACGGTGCTGTTTTGCGTAAAAACGTGTTTCCTGAAGCGATTTTATATCGTCACCGTCAACGGTTTCTGCATACAAAAGATCTTTTACTACATTTCCGCCGATGAGATGTTCTTCAACAATTTGCTTGACGTTCTGCGCCGTAATTCTTGAATAGAAAGCACCCTCAGGATAAACAATCATAATCGGACCGAGAGCACAAAGACCGAAGCAGCCGGTTTTTATAACCTTGTATTTATCGTCAAGACCATGAGCCTTAAGCTGTGCCTCCATCTCGTGTATAATTGCCTGACAACCGGAGGAAGTACAGCCCGTACCGCCGCAGCAAAGAATATTTCCCTTTAAACCGGGGGTGGCGTGTTCTGTATCACCCAAACGCAGTGCGACTTCGCCGTATGTATCTTTCTGGATTTTTTCCAGTTCAGCTAAACTTTTCATTTTATAAATTATACCTCCTGCAAGAAATTAGGCGTATTTTTTGAGAATATCTTCTACATCATCAACAACCAGACGTCCGTAAACTTCGTCGTTGATAGTCATAACCGGTGCCAGACCGCATGCACCTATGCAGCGCGTTGCATCGAGCGAGAATTTTCCGTCCGGAGTACATTCTCCTACGTCAATTCCGAGGATTGACTTAACCTTTTCAAGAATATCTCCGCTGCCCTTTACATAGCATGCTGTACCAAGACATATACCTATCTGATATTCGCCCTTAGGGTTGATTGAAAACTGTGTGTAGAAAGTTACAATACCATAGATTTCCGCAAGCGGAACATCGAGTCCCTCCGATATCATTTCTTGAACCTCAATAGGAAGATAGCCGTAGATGTCCTGTGCTTCGTGCAGAACCGGAATAACCGCGCCATCCTCATTTTTATGTGCGGAAATTACCTCCATAAGTTTTGCTTCCTGTTCCTTAGTGCCTCTGAAAGGCACAGATGTAGGTTTGCTCATTTTAGTCCTCCTTGTCCTTTAAAATTTAATACCATGTTACATTATAGCACACAGATATATAAAAATCTATATACTATTACAAAAAAAATGGTAAAAAAACTAAAAAATTTATAAAATTGACAAAAAATAAACAAAAAATTTTGTTAAACTGCTATAAAAAGGGGAATTTCTAATCCTGTAAATTGTCACT
The DNA here is from genome assembly GCA_029007725.1 of Bacillota bacterium. Taxonomy (GTDB): domain Bacteria; phylum Bacillota; class Clostridia; order UBA1381; family UBA1381; genus UBA1738. Next base: position 15,259 of record JAQXIJ010000079.1, read on the forward strand.
TTCGAGTGCGGTATCCTGTGGTGCGTCGAAGCTCTGGACATTTTTAAGCTTTCTCTGAATTGCACGTGTGCGCACACCTACCAGTTTATCAAGCTCATTGTTGGCTTGCGAAAGTCGGTTTTGAGCCGCCGAAAGAATATCGGCAAACTTGTCAAACTCGGTTTTTACCTCAGACAGCACGTTCCAGACTTCAACGCTGCGTTTTTGAATTGCCAGTGTCTTAAAGCCCATTTGAAGCGAATTTAAAAGCGCCGCCATTGTGCTGGGCCCAGCGATGTTTACCTTATATGTACTTTGCAGATATTCCACCATGCCGGGACAGTTTACCGTTTCGGCATAAAGACCCTCAAAAGGAAGAAACATTATGGCAAAATCTGTGGTATACGGCGGTTCAATATACTTGTCATGAATATCCTTTGCAAATGATTTTATGCGCGTCATAAGCACCGAAAGCGCTGCCTTGATTTCATCAGGGTCCCCTTGTTCGTAGGCATTTTGCACATCGGCAAAGGCGTCACCTGGGAACTTTGAATCAATGGGAAGATACACAAAGCCGTCATCTTTAGGCATTTTTACCACAAATTCAACCGGCTTTTTAGAGGAAGGAACGGTGACAACATTTTCGTCATACTGCTCGGGTGACAAAATTTGCTTTAAGATAGCGCCGAGTTGAATTTCACCCAAAATTCCACGAGTTTTGACATTTGTAAGAACCTTTTTGAGGTCACCCACTCCCGATGCAAGCGTCTGCATTTCACCCAGTCCCTTATACACCTGTTCCAGCCGTTCACTGACGATTTTAAAAGAAGCGTTCATCTTGTCCTCAAGCGTTTTCTGAAGCTTTTCGTCAACTGTTTTGCGCATTTCTTCAAGCCGGACATTGTTATCCTCTTGAAGCTTTAAAAGGCTTTTGGTCATGGTTTCGCGCATTGCCTCGAGTTTTTGTTCGTTGCTCTGTTCAAAAGTTTTGAACCGAGTTTCCATCTGTGACAGACTGTCCACAACTGCCTTGTTCATTTCTGCCTGCTTAGCGGTAATGTTTTTGTCTATTTCCGAGAATTTTTTCGACTGATATTCGTCGGTGGTTCGCTGATTTTTCGAAATCATTTCACCGAGAATTTTTATAGAACTCTGTACCGATTCAATTATATGTGAATCGCCGCGGGAATTATTTTTTACAAGAAGGGCGAAGGTCAGAGCCGAAACACATATTATAAGAACTATAAGCAAAATAATCGTCATTTTATAATTTTTCCTTTCTGTGCCCGCTTCAAAACGCAGTGCTGCGGGCAGTTTTACGTATTATCTTAAATTAAAAAAGTTTAAAAACATCGGTGCCTTGAGATTTTATCAGCTCTATCGGGAAGCCCTTTAAAATGCGCGCAAAAATATCGGTCACATTGTTTTCTGTCGGAAAGTGTCCTGCATCGATTACCGTAATTCCGGATTCACTTATTTCAAGAGCCTTGTGATATTTGATGTCAGCGGTAATCATGACGTCGGCGTCTTTTTTTATTGCGAACGGAACCGAGTCGGCGCATGCACCTGAGCCGATGGCAACCTTTTTTACCTTTATATCCGTGTCGCCGCAGACACGGACAAAGGGTGTGTCTATAAGCCTTTTGCAAAGATTGCAAAAATCAGAAAACTTCATTTCTGAGGGCAGAATGCCAACCCTTCCAAGACCGTTTTCTTCAAGCGGCTCAATTTCTGAAAGAGAAAACATCGCGGCAAGATTTGCGTTTATTCCATGCTCTGCAACATCACAGTTTGTGTGCGCGGCATAGACCGCTATGCGGTTTTCAATAAGCAAAAGCAGAGTTCTGCCGGCGACGTTGTCGGCAGTTATGCGTTTTGTACCGCCAAAAAGAATCGGGTGGTGCGACAAAATCATGTCGGCGCCTGCGTCTATTGCTTCTTTTGCCGTTTTTTCGGTCACATCAAGTGTCAAAAAAACCTTTTTTATATCGCGGCTGCGGTCACCGACCAAAAGTCCTACGTTGTCCCATTCATACGCTAGATTGGTTGGAAATACCGATTCAATTATATTTATTATTTCGGATAGTTTCATTATAAAACACCTCCTTTGGTTACAAATTTTTTTCGGTTTTGTCAATCTGTTTTAAAAGCTCTGCATATCTTGAAATCTGTTCGACGTCTGTATTCTTTCCGGCGGAAAGGCCTAAATAAATTCGTGAAAACTCACGTTTTGTTTTATCAAGCAGCGCCGGAAAAAGCGGATGAGAATGCAGCTTTTCCGGAAGCCGAAGTTCAAATTCATTCGGAATGGTATAATCTCCGCCGAAAGACGCCACAATAAGATTATAAACCTTTGAACCCTCGGTCGCAATATCCTCGGCAGTGATTTGATAACCATTTTCGAAAAGAAAGCGGCGCAATTCGTACTGTGAATTCATCGGCTGAAGAATCAGTTCGGATGCGGCAGCAGTTTCGGGACTGTCCGCAAGAATTTTCATAATCATTTCACCGCCCATTCCGGCTATTATGATTTTTTCAGTCTCGTTTGGCAAAATAGGATTAAGTCCTGCACCTAGCCGAAGTTCAATCCGTGCTTTTGTTGCCATGCCGGTTGTGTCCGCATTTTTAAAATGGCGCTCTATATTTGCCGCCGCCATGTCTAGCGGCCCTTGCTTAATGTCGGTTGCTATGACCTTTGAACCGGTTTCGGCAAGTCGTATCGGTACATATGCGTGGTCTGTACCGATATCCGCAGCGGTTTTTGCGCCACATGAGTTTTTAATAAGCATATCGAGTCTTGGAGTAATCATCGGTTATTCCTTTCATGTATAAAAATTCAGTTATACAACTTTTTATTAACAGGTGTGGATAACTGCATACAACAAAAAAACGGCATAAAATAAAGAAAAATTGTGCCTGTCCACAGCAATTACCGCATTAATGTGTAAAAAACCGTCACTTTTGGGGAGAAAAAAGCATAATTTAATGTAAACCAATAACATTTTTTTCCGGTTTAGGGTTTAAGCCATTTTTTTTTTTACCCAATTCAGTGGATAACCCTGTGGATAAAGTGGATAAGTCCGCACAATCGGGTAGTTGTCCCACTTTTTGATGTTGAAAGCTTTTTTGGGTGGTGTGGATAACTATATACATTGGTTGACATAATAAATTTATAATATATTTGCCCAAAAAAACAATTTTTGTTCATTTTGTATATTGAATTTAAAAAAATTTTATGTCTAAACAAAGAACGAAGCGAATATTATATAAGTTTAAAAAAGGGCGCGCTAGAATGCCAAGACCAGATAAGGAAGTAATTTTGAAAAACATGAAAATTTAGATGAAATGGCATAGCAAAGGCAAAAGTAAAAGCTGAAAACTCAGCAAAATAGGTTTTCGGCTTTTTCTTTTTTATCCGTACATTCGTCAAATTAAATGCCTTCTGATTAAAATGAAGATATCAAATTTAAAGGAGGCGTTTACACTATGAAAGAAAAATTTATCGAAAACGGAATTGAGTATGTAAGAAACGGAGATTACTACATTCCAAACCTAACTGTATCCGATGAAAAAGTCTATAAAATCGGTAAATATGGCAGAATGCACGCAAAATTTATCAAAGAGAACAGACCTTGTTTTTACTCAATGAAAATGATTGATGGCACTTGGCTTGCTTACCTCAAAGAAATCGACACATCTGCAAAAAAATGGTTGATAGACTTATTAAAGACTTAGTTGCTAAACGAGGAATAACAGAAGAATTCAAAGCCAAAGACCAAATCGCTTGGGTTTCTGCTATGAAAC
>JAQXIJ010000080.1 GCA_029007725.1 Bacillota bacterium
TGATTTTGCAGAAAAGAAATACATTGTAAAAGAGATTTATGGAAATAAAGAAAGAATAGTTTACAGCTGCGATGGAGAGTTGCCGATTGATTCACAATTCAGTATGCGAGCAGAATATGAAGATAATGCGGTATCATTATATGTTAATGATGTACAAAAGCTATATACGGATGATTTGCAGTATATAGGATTTGGAAGGACGGGTATAATATCTGACAGAATTCAAACTGCAATATATAACTACAGTTATAGCGGAGAAGGAAGACCTGTTGCAGGAATTTATGATACAACTATTCCTGATATTATGAACATAGATATGGTACAACTAGATTCAGATGAACTGCTTTATCTTGGGGCATACGGAAAAACCGCAGTTTCGTCCGATAACGGATTTACATGGGAAAAAGGCGTTGATTTCCCGTATTCTGCTAATACAAAGGCAGGTAATATAATTAGATTAAATTCGGGAAAGCTTTTGATGATTACAAGGTATCAATACAGTACTACACAATTTCAATCACATGCATATGTTTCGTCTGATGAAGGAAAAACATGGGAAGGCCCGTATCCTATAGAAAAAAATATTCTTTCGCGGATTACAATGAATGGAAAAATGGATCAGATGCAAGACGGCAGAATATTCTATGCCACCTCAAATTTGGGCGAAGGAATAGAAGAACATAGTATAGTTTCTGTTTATTATTCTGATGATGAAGGAAAAACGTGGAATAAGTCCGAAAACGATATAAACTCATTTAAAAATTTTTATAACTTACAGGAATGTAAAGTTACAGAAACCGATGAGGCAAATCATGTTATCCTTTACGGAAGAACAGAATATGGATTTATCTATTGCTGTGATTCTTATGATAATGGTGTAACATGGGAAGAGGAAATGAGACCGACGCAACTGGCCGCGCCTATGAATGCTTTCAACATACGTCGCGATCCATACAGCGGAAACTACTATGCTTTCTGGACATATGATAATAAAAATGATTATGGTAATAAGCAGTTTCCTCGTTTAAAAACTGCATTAGCTGTTAGCAGTGATAATCAAAAAACGTGGGAGTATGTTATGGATGTTGATGAATTTGACTATGGAACAACAAATTTTAACAGATTCCAAAATCTAAGTATAGATTTTGCTAAAGATGCAATTTATTTAAATTTTATTCGGAATGTTCCTACTGAGTCAAGTGATAATGCAATTACAACACGGGTTGTTCGAATCGATAGGAATAAAATTATGACGACTAAAAAGTTCCCATATTTACACGTAAGGGTGAAGGACAAAGTTCCGTTTGTAATAAACAGCGTAGCAGAAAGCTCTTTGTTTATTCCTTTAAACAGCAGAATATGCTTTATAAATAATCATAAGTACGTATTTGACAAAATGGTATATACTTCTGACGGAAAAATCCTAACAACAGCGCTTGAAAAATATCTTGGCGTGGAAATTGGCAGTGAAGAGTATTTCTCAGCCGAAAAAATTGCCGAAATGTATGAAAAAAATATATCTACAACTGATGCATATTTCATGATATCAGAATGCAATGATCAAGAAAAAATAAATGCTTGTATTAAATATCTTCAGCCTTCTTTTGCAAATAATTAAGAAAATATGATTAAAGATTTTTCATCCGGCTGTTTGCAATAATTATTGATTGTTTATTTATTACAGGAAATTATTAGAGTGATTATCTGTAAACAGCCGAAGTATAAAAAAATGGGAGTAAAAAAATGCAAAAAATTATTTTAGATACCGATATAGGAGATGACATTGATGATGCGCTTGCACTAAATTATATTCTTATGCAGGATGTCGACATACGCGGTATAACAATTGTTTTTAATAATGTAGAGGAAAAGGCTAAACTGACAAAATATTTGCTTAGCCGAGGAAATCGTGAAGATATTCCGGTATACATTGGCGAGTCACAACCATTGAACGGAAAAACAGATGCAGATCTTCCGCTGAATTACAGTGTGAAAGGTGTGGAAAATTATACTGTTGACACAACTGTTTACGCTGCTGATTTTATTATAGATGAAATTATAAAAAATCCGGGAGAAATTACTATTTTAGCAATAGGTCCTCTTACAAATTTAGCTGTGGCAATGCAAAAGCGACCCGATATAATAGATAAAATTAAGCGTATTGTAATTATGGGAGGAGCATTTTATTACCATTTTTCGGAATGGAATATATATTGTGATCCTGAGGCAGCGGATATAGTTTTTAAGAGTGGCGTACATATTGATGCAATTGGAACTGATGTTACGTTAAAATGCAGATTATCAGAAAAAAATATAAGGGAAATGGAAAAGTCTGATAAGAAAATTACGCAGAGTGTCTCTGAGATGATAAAGAAATGGCGTCAATGTCACAATAATAAACTTCCTATACTTCATGATCCTCTGGCAGCGGCATATGCCTTAACGGCTAAGTATGTAGAAATTGAAGAAATATGTTGCAGCATAGAAACAAAAGGTGAATTAACACGTGGGATGACGGTAAACCTCAATACATTAAAAAGAAATAAAAATGACGGTCATAAAATTTATGTGGCAAAGGATGTTGATGTGGAAGGGTTTATTACAGAATTTATGGAAGCTGTAACTAAATAAAACACGGGGGATTGCTATGAAAAAAATATTGATTATAGGCAGTATAAATATGGATATTGTCATAGAAACTGAACGTTTTCCTAAAATTGGTGAAACAATAAAAGGGTTTGGTATGATGAACAGTTGCGGAGGAAAAGGAGCTAATCAGGCTGTTGCATCGGCAAGACAGGGGGCAAAAACCTTAATGATTGGCGCAGTTGGTGACGATGAATATGGAAAAGAGCTGAAGAAAAATCTTGAGAATAGCGGAGTCGATACAAGCGGCATTCAGACTGTTAATGGATCAAGCGGTGCTGCTGTTATAACTTTGTATAAAGGAGATAATGCAATAATTTTGAATGACGGTGCAAACGCTGCTGTTACGCCGGAATTTATAAAGAAAAATGAACATATGATTGATGATGCGGACATTGTTGTTTTGCAATTTGAAATACCGATTGACTCTGTGATTTTTGCGGCAAAGCTGTCCCATGAAAAAAATAAAACTGTTATCTTGAATCCTGCGCCAATGCCGAAAAATATGCCGAGAGAAGTTCTTAGTTATATTGATTTTTTGATTCCAAATAGAAGTGAAACCGAATTACTATGCGGTTTTGAAATCAAGAATATAAAGGATGCCGAAAGAGCTGTAAAGGGAATTAATAATATGGGTGTTAAAAATGTAATTATAACTCTTGGCAGTGATGGATGCATATACAATGATGTTGAAGGAATAAAGACACAAAGTATTTATGAATCTAAAATAGTTGATACAACAGGAGCCGGGGACAGTTTTGTCGGAGCATTTGCAGCAAAGTATGAGGGTGATATTGGAAAAGCCTGCGAATATGCAACACGTGTTTCTTCTGTTACTGTAAGCCGAAGAGGAGCACAGCAATCAATACCTACAGCAGAAGAAATAGCGAAAATGCAGTGGAGGAAAGGCAAATAAATAATTGCTAATATACGATAATAGCGCACATTATAAAGACTTATAATAAATGTATATCCTCTGATAAAACGCTTTGATAATATAAAAAAATAATTTAACAAAATCCGGATATTACTGCAAGAGACAACCCCGGATTTTGTTAAATCTTAGTCTTTTTTTATTCCTGCCCAGTCGTCAAGGAATTTTTTGATACCTGCATCTGTGAGAGGGTGATGAAGCATTTGCATAATAACTTTATATGGAATTGTTGCAATATCGGCACCGGATTCTGCAGCTTCAACAGCATGAATTGGATTCCGGATACTTGCAGCAATTATTTTTGTATTAATACCGTGAAGTTTAAAAATTTTAGAAATTTGCTTTATTACATCAGTACCAACACAATCTATGTCGTCAAGTCTACCTACAAATGGGCTGACATATGAGGCGCCTGCATGTGCTGCAAGAAGAGCTTGTGCGGCTGAAAACACTAATGTTACATTTGTTTTTATACCACGCTTGCTTAGTTGACTGACAGCACAAAGACCATCTGGAGTCATAGGAATTTTAATAACAATGTTGGGAAGGTTTATTTTTTTGATCAGCGAAAGCGCTTCTTCAACCATTTCATCACTTTTAACGCTAATAACTTCTGCGCTTACAGGACCGTCAACTATGTTTACAATTTCTCTTATTAATTCAATGAAATTACGCCCCTCACGAGCAATTAAGGACGGATTTGTTGTTACTCCGCTTATAAAACCCATGCTGTTTGCTTTTTTGATTTCGTCAATATTTGCTGTGTCAATAAAAATATTCATTATATTCTCCTTAAATTAATCAATCACTTTGACAACAATTTTTTTAACCATATCGGGTTTTCCGCTTGATGAAATCCCCGGTGCATGAGGCTCGTCCGGAAAAATTATTGCGAAAGATTGTTGTTCTAAATATGCTAAAGTTGTATTTTTATTCTTGATATAAAACATAATGTCTTTTTCTTCGTCGTAACAATTAGAAAGCTGCATTTTATCGCGTTTTCCAACCATTATTATCTCTGAACCTTCTAACAAAAACTGTATATCTATATACTTGTTATGTGCCTCAAATTTAAAATCGTCTGATATGTTAGTATTATACTCCTGCAAAGATGCATAGATATCTTTTCCGCATATATCAATTTGACCAGATATAAATTCTGATGACATAATTTTTTTTATTGCGTCAAATGCATCTTTGAATCCTGGATGTAATGCCTCGTATTTGTTGCAGTTATTTAATGTATCAATGATCATTTAAAATATTCTCCTTAAAATAATAGCATTACAGAAGAGGTAAAACGGTTTTTTCTAAAAATTTGATTTGCTCTGAGGTCAGTCTTGAAAATGGTGCTCTTGCATAGCCAAAATCATATCCCATGAGTGAAAGAACCGCTTTTTCTCCTTGCATTATGCCGACCTTACAAAGTGCGGCAAGGATTTTGTTGGCAGTTTGCTGTATCTTGTATGCTTCTTGATTTTCCCCTTCATCATAAAGCTGTTTAATTTTTATGAATTTTTCAGCCATGAAATTATAGGTGCTTCCTATACCACCGTCAGCGCCCATTGAAAGACCGGCAAGAAACATTTCATCAAAACCGTTGTATACTATCTTATCCGGAAAGGCAGTCTTAAACTGCTCTAATGCAAAATAGTCATTTGAAGTATGCTTTACCCCGATGAATCGTGGATCAATCAGAAATTCGCCGATATTTTCAACTGATAGCGTAACACCGGAAAAATTGGGAAAATTATAAATCAACATAGGCAAGTTAACATTATCTACTATATCGAAATAGTGTTGTTTAATTTCATTGAAAGAGAATTTATAGTAAAACGGCGATATTGATGAAATTGCATCATAGCCAAGACTTTCAGCATACTTGCCGAATTTTATTGATTGCTTAGTACTTATACAGCCAATATGAGCTATAAGGGTACATTCACCTTTTGTTATATCTTTAACAAGTTTGTATATATACATTCTTTCATCTTCGGAAAGCAAAAAGGCTTCTGCCGTACTACCTCCGACATAAAATCCGGTAACACCCTTTTCCATATTCATTTTTATGAGTTTTTCCAGAGCTTTTTCATTAATTTTGTCCTGATTGTCAAATGGAGTAAGCAGTGCCGGAAAAATTCCTTTGAAGTTTTTCATATTGATTTACCTCACTTTTTTTATATTGTTTATAAATATTATAGCACAAAAATACAAAAATTCTTTTTTAATATTGCTGTATAATTTTTTATTATTGCTTTTTTGAAAAATGTGATATATAATAATTACGGTGATTATTATGAAAAATATATTGGAATTTCATTACCATCAACGTGGATATGATAGGTTGAATAATATAGGTCATTTTCATGATGATTCATATGAAATACTTCATATCATTTCGGGAGATGGAAGTATCATTATAAATAATAAGCTGTATTCATTAAATCAAAATGATATATATCTCATTAATGGTTCATGTACGCATTGTACAATTCCCAATAATACTGATAAGTATATTAGAAATAAGCTTGTTGTTAATAAAACCTTTATGAATAGTTTGCTGAAAATTGCTGCTGATGAAAATATAATTGGTGCACTATTTTTAAAAAATGGGGGAGCATATGTCAAGCTTAATCAGATAAAGTCTGCAAATGTAAATGATATATTTCTTGGAATATCAAATATGCTTGATAAAAGAAATTATAATGCAGAACTGTATATAACATCACAGTTATTATATCTCATATATTTATGCAGTGAAAATATAACGGACAACATTGTTGATAAGGATGGAATTATTGAGCAAATATTTGTGTATATAGATAAAAATTTATCTTCACCTTTATCGATAGATACAATATCTAAGGCAATACATATAAATAAATATTATCTGTGTCATAAATTTAAAAAGGATACGAATATGACAATAAACCAATATATAGTAAATGCAAGAATCTCCATGGCAAAGCAGTTACTTGCCGAAACTGAGAAAAGCATTTCCGATATTGCTATAGATGTTGGATTTGTGAATTTCTCACATTTCAGCACAACATTTCTTAAAATTGTGGGTCTTTCACCACATTCATTTAGAAAGCAAATAAAATAATACATAAATGAAAGGAAGAAAAAAATGAGTTTAGAAAAATTTATTGTTAACAGAGATGATACAAAATATGAGGCATGGCCTGACATTATTAAAACAAAGTCGGGAAAGCTAATTTGTATATTTGCTGAGTGTGAACATCATAAAAAGAGATATGATACAAGACTTGCAATGTGCGAAAGTACAGACAAAG
>JAQXIJ010000081.1 GCA_029007725.1 Bacillota bacterium
CTTCACTTAAATATCCTAAAAGCAGAATTGAGTATCTGTCAGTAAAGTATTCGTTCACTCCACAGATGATAAAGATACTTATGCAGTATGATTTTTGTGAAGAATTGCTTGAAAGCCTTAATTCAGAGCCGAAAACATCTCTTAGAATAAATAGCTTAAAATGCAGCGAACTGCATATAGATGGAGTCGAAATAGAAAAAAATCCGCTTTATGAATATGCGGTCACTGCCTCAGGCTTTGACGTAACTGCGTCCAATGAATACAAGGAAGGCAAATTTATTGCTCAGGATGTTGCTGCAATGATGGCATCGCTTGCGCTTGCTCCAAAGGAAAACGATGTCTGCATTGATGTCTGCGCCGCTCCTGGAGGCAAAACAACGCATATTGCTGAGCTCATGCATAACAAAGGCAAAATCACGGCATTTGACATTCATCCGCACAAGGTGGACATCATAAAAAAGAATGCTGAAAGAATGGGAATAAGCATAATTGACGCAGTTTGTGCAGACGCGTCAGAGTATATTGATAAATACAAGGAAACGGCAGACAAGGTTCGTGTTGACGCGCCGTGTTCTGGTCTCGGAATAATTCGACGAAAGCCGGATATAAAATGGCAAAAAGAAAATACAGAGGAGCTGCCGTTGCTGCAATATTCCATTCTCGAAAATGCCGCAAGTTATTTAAAGCCCGGCGGCGAGCTGGTTTACAGCACGTGTACGCTCGATAAAAAAGAAAACGAGGACGTTATTTTGGAGTTTGTAAAAAACAATAATGAATTTGAGCTTACGGAAATTCATATCCCGGGTTCGCTTGCGAGGAAGAATGACGGATTCATTACTTTTTTCCCACACATTGATAACGTCGATGGATTTTTTATATCAAAAATTAAAAGGTGTAACTGATGATAGATTTAAAAGATTTTGAATTTAATGAGTTAGCCGGCTATTTAAAAGGGATAGGTGAGCCGTCCTTTCGCGCAAAGCAGGTTTTTTCATGGCTTCACAAGGGTGCTGAAAGTTTTGACGATATGACTAATCTTTCAAAAGCGACGCGTGAAAGACTCAAAGCGGAATCTTGTGTTTCTAAGCTGTCTGTACGTGAAAAATACGTTTCAAAAATCGATAAAACAACAAAGTATCTTTTTGAGCTACCTGACGGAAATTGCATTGAAAGCGTTGTAATGTACTATAAACATGGCATAACAATATGCATTTCTTCACAAGTTGGCTGCAGGATGGGATGTAATTTCTGCGCATCGACAATAGGCGGTCTTTACCGAAGCCTGACACCGGGCGAAATTTTAAACCAAGTCATTTTTGCACAGAAGGATATTGGCGAGAGAATAAGCAATATCGTTATGATGGGAATAGGCGAACCGCTTGACAATTACGATAATGTGATAAAATTTCTTCACAACGTAAACCATTCTGAAGGTCTGAACATTGGTTACCGGCACATTTCATTGTCTACATGCGGTGTTGTGGACAGAATTTATGATTTGGCTGAGGAAAATTTGCCGATTACTCTTTCTATCTCGCTTCATGCACCTAATAACGAAATAAGAAGCTCGATTATGCCGATCAATAAAAAATATCCTATTGAAGTGTTAATCGAGGCCTGCCGGGAATATATTAAAACTACAACGCGTCGGATAAGCTTTGAATATTCGCTTATAAGCGGCGTAAACGATTCAATTGAAAATGCGGATGAGCTTGCGCGGCTGCTTTCTGGTATGCTGTGTCATGTTAATCTTATACCGATAAATAAAATTGAAGAGCGAGACTATCACAAGGGCAATAAAAAACAGATACGCTCTTTTCAGGAACGTCTGGAATCACATGGCATAAATGCTACGGTCAGACGCGAGCTTGGAAGTGACATCAGCGCTTCCTGCGGTCAGCTCAGAAAAAAACTATTATAGCTTATAAAAGAAATGAGGTGAGCATATGCGAATAGGTTCGGCTTCCGATATCGGACGTGTAAGAAAAATCAATGAAGATAGTTTTTTTTCTTACCTTAACGAAAATCTGATAGGTGGAATGGTTGCTGACGGAATGGGCGGTCAGAATGCTGGCGAGGTTGCCAGCAAAATGACCACACTTATTGTCAAGGACCAGATAATAAGCAAGTTTAATCCGAATATGGATTACGTAGAACTGGGTGAAATGATACGGCGAGCATTTATACTTGCCAATTCCGAGATCTATGAATATGCAAAGCATCATTCTGATACATACGGAATGGGCACAACTGCGTCAATGGCGTTTATTTATAAGGGCAAGCTTATTGTGGCTCATGTGGGAGACAGCCGCGTGTATACCATAAATGAAGAGAATATACGCCAGATTACAACAGACCATTCGCTTGTACAAGAGCTTGTGCGCCGAGGTACAATCTCAAGCGACGATGCAAAAACGCATCCGCAGAAAAACCTCATCACACGTGCTATAGGATCGGAGGCTTCAATAAAGGTAGACGTGAGCATAACCGACTATAATCATGAAACGGTCTGCATATGCTCTGATGGACTTACAAATATGCTGAGCGACGAACAGATAAAGAATATTATAGAAAGTAGCGACAATCTGCAAGCATGTGTTGATGAGCTTATCGCCTTTGCAAACAAAAAAGGTGGCGCAGACAACATCACATGCGTTGCGTTTGACATATAATTGAAAGGAGTTTTATAATGAATTCGGACTATTTGGTTGGAAAAGTAATTGACGACAGATATGAGATACTTGATATAATCGGTTCGGGCGGTATGGCAACCGTTTATAAGGCAAAATGCCGTGTCTTAAACCGATATGTTGCAATAAAGGTTCTTAAAGATTCACTTAAATATGATGCTGAGGTAGTGAAAAAGTTTAAGGTAGAGTCACGTGCTGCCGCAGGACTTTCACACCCAAATATAGTGCAGGTATATGATGTCGGTGAAAGCGATGGTCTCGAGTACATAGTTATGGAACTTGTTGAGGGTATAACACTTAAAGATTATATCAATAAAAAAGGCAGAATACCTTGGGAAACAGCCTGTGACTATGCTATTCAGATAGGAAAAGCGCTTGACTGCGCACATTCTCACCATATTGTCCACCGCGACATAAAACCTCATAATGTTCTTATCACAAAAGACGGGATTTTAAAGGTTGCAGACTTCGGCATCGCCCAGGCAGCCGGAAGCGAAACAATGGTAGCCGGAAAATCAAGTATGGGTTCGGTACATTATATTTCTCCTGAACAAGCGCGCGGCGGATATACCGATGAGCGTAGTGATGTATATTCTTTAGGAGTGGTTTTGTATGAAATGCTAACCGGTACTGTTCCTTTTAACAGTGACAATGCGGTTACCATTGCTCTTATGAAACTTGAAGAATCTCCAAGGGACTGCAGAGATCTTAATCCGGATATCCCGGAAGATGTTGCAAAAATAGTTATGAAGGCTATTTCAAAAGAACAGCATTTAAGATACCAAGCGGCAATTTCTATGGTAAACGACCTTGAAATTGCAACCGGAAGAACTGTTACCGTTGATGATTACGGCGATTTTTCGCAGAACGATAGTTTTGATGAAACAAAGCGCCTTAACAGTGAAGAAACACGTTCGGAATTTTATAGTCGCAGAAATTTCGCCGGTCATCGTAAAAAAAATACTTCAAAGCAACTCAGCGTTCCTAAGCTTTTTGCACTTGCAGTAGCAGCAGTGGTAGTTATTGCATTTATAATTTATTTTGTCATGTCTGGTGGAACACCGGAATATCAGGTTCCCGATTTGACAAATATGACACTCGAGGAAGCTGAAGACGCAGTTGAAAAAGCAAATCTTCAGCTTGATGAAAATGTTATTTTTGAAGAATCGGAAGAATTTGAGGACGGTCACATCATCCGCCAGGATCCGGGAATCAACCAGTATGTAAAGAAAAACCGTAAAATCAAGGTGACAATCAGCTCGGGCATTGGCGGCGGCAAAATCGAAATTCCCGATGTTGAAAATTTGAAGTTTGAAGACGCGGTAAAAGAGCTTGTAAAGAAAAAACTTAGCTATAAAAAAGTAGAAAAATACGACAAAAATATTGAATACGGATATGTTATCAGTCAGTCACCGAAAAGCGGCTCGAAGGTTTCGGAAGGATATGCGGTAATTTTGTACGTAAGTGCGCTTGAAGATGACTATGATTCGAAAATTTCCGTTCCTAAGCTTACCGGACATACAGAAGATGAAGCAAAAATTTTGCTTAAAGAGGCAGGACTCGTACTCGGCAGTGTTTCGTCACTCAATAGCACTGCTGATGTCGGAACGATAATTTCCCAGAGCCCTCCTGCCAAATATAGCATAGAAAAAGGCGGCTCGGTAAATATTGTAGTCAGCAAGGGGGCAGAAGAACAGGCAACTGTGGCTCCGACGCACACTCCGGCACCTACTCCGACACCTGTTCTAAAACGCAAAACCCTTACCATAACAATTCCGGATGATGCCAACGAAACAGTTCATATAAAGGCGGTAGCAAACGACAAGGTAATTTATGACCAGACTCACTCCAAGTCAGAAAAAACTGTTGATATTCCGGTACAGTCCTCAAAAGACGCACATGTACAGGTTTATATAGACGGAGCAATCGCTGCTGATAAGGTCATTTCTTTTGAATAGGATTATTGTTTATGAAAGGTAAAATAATTAAGGGAATCGGAGGCTTTTATTATATAAAAGTCTCCAACGGCACAGTTTACGAATGTAAGGCACGCGGAATTTTCCGCAAGGATAGAATTAAGCCCATGATTGGCGATGATGTAGAAATTTTTGTTGAAAACGGAAAGGGAAGCATCGAAAAAATATTTCCCAGAAAATCGATTTTGGTGCGTCCTCCGGTAGCGAACATAGACATCCTTGTTATAGTGGCGGCGACCGCAAATCCTGACCCGAATCTGTTTCTTATAGACAAGCTGCTGGTCAATTCCGAAGTAAACAACATTACACCGATTATCTGCATAAATAAATCGGATATTTCTTCTGCTGAAGCACTGCGTAAAATATACAAAAATTCAGGATATACGGTTGTTGTCACGAGTGTAGCCACGGTTGAGGGATTTGATAAGCTTATGCCGTACTTAAAGGATAAAACCTCGGCATTTGCTGGGCTCTCTGGTGTTGGAAAATCATCCATTCTGAATAAAATAACCGATACAGTTCAAAAAACCGGAAGTGTTTCGGATAAAATAAAGCGCGGAAAGCATACAACGCGCCATGTCGAGCTTTTGGAGCTTGAATGCGGCGGATATGTTTTGGATACACCGGGTTTTAGCTCATTTGAGGTAATGACTGTAAAAGCCGGTGAGCTTTATAAATATTTCCCGGAGATGAACAAATTAGGCGATTCGTGCCGCTTTAAAGGCTGTTCACACATCAGTGAGCCGGGCTGCGTGATAAAGGAGCTTGTGTCTAATGGAAAAATTTCCGCAAGCAGGTACAAAAGCTACACGGAGCTGTATAATCAACTAAAGAATATAAAGGATTGGGAAAACAAATGATACTATCACCATCTATGCTGTCTGCCGATTTTTCAATGCTCGGCAAGCAAATTAAAGAAATTGAGGAATCTGGAGCACAATGGCTTCATATTGATGTTATGGACGGCATCTTTGTGCCGAACATAAGCTTTGGTGCGTGTGTATATAAATCAATACGCAAAGTGACCAACCTGTTTTTTGATGTTCATCTGATGATAACCAAGCCGGAAAGGTATATTAAGGATTTTGTCAACGCCGGAGCTGATTTGATAACAATTCATGCGGAGGCGACAGAAAATCCGGAAAAAGCAATTGCACTTATCCATTCATGCGGCAAAAAGGCAGGAATAGCCATAAATCCGGACACGTCCACAAGCAAAATTAAGCCATATCTCAATATGGTTGATATGGTTCTTGTCATGAGTGTATTTCCGGGACACGGCGGTCAGAAATATATCGAAAGCGTAAATCCGAAAATAACCGAAATTAGAAAAATTACTGGTCCGGATTTTTTGATTGAGGTTGACGGCGGTATAAAAAAAGAAAATGTAAAGTCGGTAATCGACTGCGGCGCAAATGTTATCGTTGCCGGCTCCGCGATTTTTAATGATGACATAAAAGCGTCGGTAAAAGGAATGTTTGATGCCGTATGAGAGCTGTAATTATTTGCGGCGGAAACGTCGGGGAATATATAACCGAATATATCAGTGAAGGAGATTTTATAGTCTGCGCCGATAGCGGATACGACTCTGCAGTGAAATTCGGAATTAGACCGGACATGCTGATAGGCGATATGGACTCGGTAAAAAGTGACTACAAACATGAAAAAACGGTCGTTTATCCAACCCACAAGGACTGCACAGACAGCGAAATCGTCATACAATATGTAAAAAAACACGGTTATGACGAGGTTTTGTTGTTCGGTATGATCGGAACAAGAATGGATCATACTCTTGCAAATCTCGGTCTTTTGAAATATTTCTGCAATGAAAATGCTAAAATTATTGACGCCCATAATGAGATATTTTTGTCCGACGGAGAAATAATTTTACATGGGAAAAAAAGCGATACCGTTTCGATCATTCCATTTGAGGGTGATTTAATCGGAGTTACTACCGAAAACCTTGAATATCCGCTATATAATCAAAATATTTTAAGCGGTACAAGTCTTGGCATAAGCAATGTAATGACAGACGAGATCTGCAAAATTAATATAAAAGAGGGAAAAGCTTTTATTATAAAAAGCAAAGATTAAAAATGATATATTTAGATAACGCATCTACAACAAAGCCGTCCGAAGCAGCGGTGAAAGCGGCTATAAACGCCTGCGAAAATTTTGGAAATCCGTCAAGTCTGCATAGACTGGGAATCAACGCGGAAAAAATAATAAACGGAACAAAAGAAAGCGTTGCACGAAAACTTTCGGTTGATAAAAAAAATATTTATTTTACTTCTGGCGGTACCGAATCCAACAACACCGCGATTTTCGGCGGCGCATTTGCGAACAAAAAGCGCGGCAAGCACATAATCACAACGAAAATCGAGCATCCGTCTGTACTGGAGCCTTTCTGCATTCTAGAACAAGAAGGCTTCGATGTAACATATCTCGACTGCGACAGTGACGGCATAATTTCACTCGACAGATTTGAAAATGCCTTAAGACCGGATACGGTGCTTGTAAGCGTTATGATGGTAAACAACGAAACCGGATCGGTCCAGCCTTTCAATAAACTTAAAACGATCATGAAAGAAAAATCTCCGCTTGCATATCTTCATTGCGACGGAGTGCAGGCATTCTGCAAAATTGACTGCAATCCCAAAAAATGCGGAATTGATATGCTTTCGGCGAGTGGACACAAAATTCATGCTCTCAAAGGAACAGGGATACTATACATTGCAGACGGAGTCAATATACGCCCTATGATTAACGGTGGCGGGCAGCAGAAAAATATGCGTTCTGGAACGGAAAACGTTGTAGGAATTGCCGCCCTTGGTGCGGCTGTTGACGGCTACCAAAGAATTAATTATTCAAAGCGCAGCGAGCTAAAAAATAAAATTCTCTCCAATATTGACAGAGTTAAAATTAACGGCTCGGACAATAATTCGGGATATGTGCTCAATGTGTCCTTTCTCGGAATAAAGGCGGAAATATTGCTGCATGCGCTCGAGGCTAAAGGAATTTTTGTTTCAACCGGCTCTGCATGTTCGTCAAACAAGCCTATGCCGAGCCATGTTCTTACCGCAATGGGCTGTACAAGGGAAGAAATTGGCGGCGCGGTCAGATTCAGTTTTACAAGCGAGGATTTTGATATCGACGAAGTGGTTTCGGTTTTGAAAAAAGAAGTTGAAAATATCAGAAAATATGTGAGGTAGCCCTGTGAAGGAAATAATTTTAGTTAAATATGGTGAAATAATTTTAAAAGGCGGCAATAGACCAAAATTTGAAAATATGCTTATTAAAAATATAAGTAATGCCGTAAAAAATATTGCGGAAACACGAATAACCATTGCTCAAGCGACAATATATATTGAAGTAGAGGATGAGGACAAGATTGATATAGTATGCGACAGACTGGCGAAAATTTTCGGTATTGTTTCCATAACACGTGCGGCGGTATGTGAAAAAACACTGGAATCTATCGAAAGCGCCGCCATTGCATATTGCAGGGACAGCCTTAAGCCCGGAATCCGTTTTAAGGTGGAAGCAAAGCGTGCCGACAAAAAATTTCCGCTTAATTCAGTAGAAACAGCAATAGAGGTTGGCGGTTTTCTTGACGAAAACTGCGACGGTCTTATTGTTGACGTGCATAATCCGGAAGTCACGGTGCAGGTTGAAATAAGGGATTTCAGTGCGTTTGTATATTGCCGCGAAAATAAAATTAAAGGTCCTGGCGGTATGCCGATAGGCTCCGGCGGCAAAGCTACACTTTTGCTCTCTGGAGGAATCGACAGTCCCGTTGCGGGTCATATGATGGCGAAACGCGGCACGGAAATTGATGCTGTGAACTTTTTCAGCTTTCCGTACACAAGTGAACGTGCAAAGGAAAAAGTTGAGGAACTTGCCGCAATTCTGGCACAGTATACCTCAAAAATCAATCTCTACATTGTGCCTTTTACCGATATTCAGCTTGTAATACGCGATAATTGCCCCGAAGAACATATGACACTGATAATGCGGCGGTTTATGATGCAGATTGCCGAGCGTATCGCTTTTAAGAACAAGTCTCAAGCACTGATTACAGGAGAAAGCGCTGGTCAAGTGGCATCTCAGACTCTTGCTGCGCTTAATGTAACAAATTCCGTTGTAACTATGCCGGTACTGCGTCCGTTGATCGGTATGGACAAGACCGAAATTATAGAACGTGCGCGCGAAATAAATACCTTTGAAACCTCAATACTGCCATACGAGGATTGCTGTACGGTGTTTACACCGAAGCACCCTACAACAAACCCAAAGCTATCGCAGATTGAAAAAAGCGAATCGGTGCTTGATGTCGATGGGCTGATTAAGAATTCTCTTGGAGGTGTCGAAAAAATTGAGATTTACCCAAGGCTATAATTTTGTCGAAAATTATTGCATTTTTAATGAAAAGGGTTTATAATTAATCTAACACATATTTTCGGAGGAGCTTTTTTTATGAAAAAACAACCAGTAGCAGATGATAAAAAAAATGCCCTTGAATCTGCTTTTGAATTTATAGAAAAGCAATACGGTAAAGGCAGCATTATGAAACTTGGTGATGCAACTCATGTAGACGTTGATGTAATTCCTACCGGCTCACTTACTCTTGACATAGCACTTGGAGTAGGGGGGATACCCAAGGGAAGAGTAATTGAAATATACGGTCCGGAATCTTCGGGTAAAACCACTGTTGCGCTACATATAGTTGCCGAAGCGCAAAAACGCGGCGGTGATGCTGCGTTTATAGATGCTGAGCACGCTCTTGATCCTGTATATGCAAAAAAACTTGGTGTTGATATAGACAACCTGATTGTGTCGCAGCCGGATACCGGAGAGCAGGCTCTTGAAATTGCAGAAGCCCTTGTACGCAGCGCTGCTCTGGATGTTGTAGTTATCGACTCTGTTGCAGCACTCGTACCCAAAGCTGAAATTGATGGAGAAATGGGCGATTCTCACGTGGGGCTTTTGGCGAGGCTGATGTCACAGGCACTCAGAAAGCTTACAGGTATAACAGCAAAATCCGGAACAGCTGTTATTTTCATTAATCAGCTGCGCGAAAAGGTCGGTGTTGTCTACGGAAGTCCGGAGGTTACTCCCGGTGGTCGCGCGCTCAAATTCTTTTCTTCCGTTCGCCTTGATGTGCGGCGTCAGGAGCCTATTAAAAACGGAACTGAAATCATAGGTAACAAAACGCGTGTAAAGGTTGTAAAAAACAAAGTCGCGCCTCCGTTTAAGGAAGCTGAATTTGATATAATGTACGGAGAAGGAATTTCAAAAGTAGGCAACATTCTCGACGTTGCCGTTGGACTTGACATAATAAAAAAAAGCGGTGCATGGTTCTCATATAACGGCGAACGGCTCGGTCAGGGACGGGACAATGTTAAAAAATATATGACAGAGAATTCGGATTTTACTGCGAATATTGAGACTCAAGTTCGCGA
This sequence comes from Bacillota bacterium, assembly GCA_029007725.1. GTDB lineage: Bacteria > Bacillota > Clostridia > UBA1381 > UBA1381 > UBA1738. The sequence continues at coordinate 10,129 of JAQXIJ010000081.1, forward strand.
AAAGCTCAAATTATCTAAAAATACTATTGTCGAAAATGACGAAAATAACGAATAAAAATTTTTTAAATAGGGTATGTTTAACTAAAAATTGTATTTTTTTTTAAATTGGGTTGACGATTTTTATTTTTTTTAGTATTCTAATACTATAATGTGTTTTTCGGAAATACTGTTTAAGGAGGGTTTTCTTTTATGTTTTCAAAGGAAGTCGAAGTTCAAAATCAGGTTGGCCTGCATGCAAGACCTGCAACATTTTTTATACAGAAAGCAAATGAATTTAAGTCAAGTATCTGGGTAGAAAAAGATGAAAGAAAGGTTAATGCAAAGAGTTTACTTGGTGTTTTGTCTTTGGGAATTACAAAGGGAACTACTATCAACCTGATTGCAGACGGTAACGATGAAGAAGAGGCGGTTGTAACTCTGGTAAATCTTATCGCTTCAAATTTCACCGAATAATTTTCTTAAATATGATACAACAAATAACTCTGCTTTCGTGGTAGAGTTATTTTCAGTTTAACAAGTTTTAGATGATGCCGAGGTTTTTATATGTTTAATCTTGAAGAGGAACTAAAAAACTTGCCGGAAGCACCCGGGGTTTACATCATGCACAATAAAAATGATGAAATTATCTATGTCGGCAAAGCAAAGGTTTTAAAAAAACGTGTAAGGCAGTATTTTCAAAAAAACAAAAATCATACACCGAAAGTTTTGGCGATGGTTGCAAATATCGCTTATTTCGAATATATTGTAACTGATTCCGAAATTGAAGCACTGGTTCTTGAGTGTAACCTTATTAAAAAACACCGCCCTAAATATAATATATTGCTAAAGGACGACAAACAGTACCCATATATTAAAGTTACGATAAATAAGGACTACCCCCGCATATTTATGTCGCGGAATCTTGATAATGACGGCGCAAAATACTTTGGTCCGTATACCGGTATGCAGACTGTGCGGACTACTTTGGAAATTGTACAGAAAATTTTTAAACCGCCGACCTGTAACCGCCGCTTTCCCGGTGATATCGGAAAGGGACGTCCATGCCTTAATTATCACATTAACAACTGCTTCGCCCCTTGCATCGCAGGACATGTTTCAAAAGAGGCATATAGACAAGTTTTTTTTGAAATATGCTCTTTTCTTGAGGTTAATCATTAAAAGCTGATTTAAACCATGCAAAAAGATATGCTTGATGCTTCAAAAAAAACCGAATTTGAAAAAGCCGCCGCTCTGCGCGACAAAATAAACGCCATACGTCTATTTGAGCAAAAGCAGAAAATTGTAAACACAGGAAAACAAACCGATATGGACATAGCTGCGCTTGCACGTCTCGGTAATAAGGCTTTTGTCGAAATGTTCTTCATACGTGCCGGCAGAATTACCGGTCACCAGAACTATAAAATGGACGATGCCGGCGATACTGACCCTGCAGATATAATGTCAGATTTTATAAAGCAATTTTACTCCGACACAGTTGTTATACCACAGGAAATTTTGACGGAATATAAAATTTCGGACATTGAAATCATTGAAAAATGGCTTTCAAAAAAAAGAGAAAAAAAGGTCAAAATTTCTTCTCCGCAAAAAGGTGAGCGAAAGGAGCTTATGCGCATGGTTCACAAAAATGCCGAAGTTGCCGCTGAAAACTACAGAATCAACAATCTTAAAATCAGCGCATCAAAAAACAAGATTTCGGAGGAACTTGCAAAAAAGCTAGGCCTTGAAAGTATTCCCGAAAGAATAGAATCATACGACATTTCAAATATATCGGGCAGTGATAATGTTGCTTCAATGGTTGTTTTCGTGAACGGAAAACCGTCCAAAAAAGATTATCGAAAGTTTCATATTAAATCCTTTGAAGGGGCGGATGATTACCGCGCAATGCAGGAGGTAATTTACCGCCGTTTTAGGCATGCTCTGGACGAAACAGAACAGATAAAAAACGGCACTATAAAAAAAGAGGACGCAAAATTTCTGCCTCTTCCGGATTTGCTGCTCATCGACGGCGGAAAAGGGCATTTGGCTGCTGTAAATGAAATTCTTGACGCTATTGAATGTGACATACCGGCATTTGGAATGGTAAAGGATAACAAGCACCGCACGCGCGGACTTATTGCAAAAAAAGGTGAAATTGAACTTTCAGCAATAGACAATGTTTTTACATTTATAACACAGGTTCAGGACGAAGTACACAGAAGTGCTATAACCTTTCACAGAAATCGGCGCAGCAAGGGACTCACAAAATCCGTTTTGGATAATATACCAGGAGTGGGGAATGTTAAAAAGGCCAAGCTTATGTCACATTTTAAATCAATTAGTCAAATAAAAAGCACTTCATTAAATGAACTTGCTTCTGTGATTGATAAGCGCACAGCACAAAACATAATCGAATATTTTAAGGAGAATAAAAATGTTTCGACTGATAGCACACGGAAATCTTAAATACTTTCAGATAGACGAATTTTCAAACACAGGTCTTGTTAAGCACTGCTTCAGCACAAAAAAAGGCGGCATCAGCAAAGGCGAATTTGAAAGCATGAATCTGCGTTTTAACTGTGATGATTCACAGGAAAATGTCATTGAAAATTTCAGGATTCTGTGCAATGATATAGGAGTCGACTACAGAAAACTTGTTTTGTCAAAGCAGGTGCATGAGGATAACATTTTTACCGCAGAAAAAGGCGATTGCGGGAACGGAATTGTCAAGCCACAGAATCTCACAAGCGCCGATGCGCTTATCACAGGCGAATCAGGTGTACCGCTTGCAGTTTTTTCAGCGGACTGCGTTCCGGTATTTTTCCTTGATAAAAGAAACAGGGTTATTGCGCTGGCACATTCCGGCTGGAAGGGCACGGTAAAAAGAATTTCGCAAAAAACCGTTGAAAAAATGCGCAATGATTTTCATTCCCATCCTGAGGACATTATCGCTGCTATCGGACCGTCTATAGGCGTATGTCATTTTGAGGTCGGCGATGATGTTGCGGACATATTTAGGGCGGAATTCGGTGATTCGGTTATTGAAAAACATAAAAAATATCATGTTAATATGCAGAAGGCCATTTCGCAACAGCTGTCGGAATCGGGAATAACCGATAAAAATATCATTTGTTCAGACATATGCACTTTCTGCAACAGTGACTTATTTTTTTCTCACAGAAAAACAAAAGGCAGACGTGGAGTGATGGCTGCCGTTATTGAACTTAAATAAAAGGGGTGTTTGATATTAAACAGTTAATAAGTATTCTCGTGGCACTATCTGTGATTATGCCCTTGGCTTCCTGTCGTAACAAGGATGAGAGCAACACCATAGAAAGCGGAGAACTGGTTGTTATTGAAGATACTTCAGACATCAATCTCGCTGCCTATGGCTTTGATACAATGAACCCGATTGCCACTAAATCGAAAAGTCTCAGCCGTGTTCTCGGGGCTATATATGAGCCGCTTTTTACTATTGATGAAAAAATGAATATAATTCCGGTTCTTGCAAGCAGCTACAGTCTTTCAGAGGACGGAACACAGATTACTGTCGACCTTAATAATGAAACAAAATGGCAGGACGGCACAAACTTTACAGCTGACGACGTTGTTTTTACGCTCAGTAAGTTGCGCTCTTGCAGCGGATTGTATACTTCTATAATAGAAAAAATTCACAGCTTTACCGCAATAAACAAGCATCAGATTATGGTGACATTTGATCAACCATCAACGGATTTAGCGTATTATCTCACATTTCCTGTAATTTCAAAAGGAGTAAAATATTCTGAAGGCGCGGACTTTTCTCCGGTAGGCACGGGACCATATAAATTTGTTTCAAAAAACAGCACAACAATTTTTCTTGAGCCGGATTCCACATGGCACGGCGGCGAAGCATCGAAGAAGAAAATCAATGTTAGACTGGTAAAAGACAGCGACGCTGCAGCGAATACATTTAATATAAACGAGGTAGATGCAATTACTTCAGACGAGCTTAACCTGCAAAACAGTACTCCTAAGGCAAATTCGTTTACAAAAGAATATATTTCCGACAAAATGACTTTTCTCGGATTTAACCTTGCGAGCGATAAACTCAAATCTCCGGGGATAAGGCAGGCAATAAATCATCTTATCAACAAGCAGGAAATTGTTGACAACGATGCATATGGTCAGGGAGTTGTATCCGATCTGGCGATAAATCCGTCATCGTGGGCATATAAAAGTGTAGACTACTCCAATATTCCTGAGGATTATATTGAAAAGCTTTTTGCAAAAGAGGGATATGTTATAAACGGAGGTGTATATTACAAGGACTCCGCACCACTCTCACTCGGTATTTTGGTAAATGCTGATAATCCCCAAAAGGTGAGTATAGCCAACCGAATTTCAAATTATTTAAACGCTGCCGGAATATCATCATACATTATCACTGTAAGCTATGCTGAATATTTAAACCGTATAACAAATGACAGCTTTGAGCTTTTTGTCGGAGAAATTGCCGTAGATTATGGACTTAATCCCTCAGTAATGCTCACTCGGGATAATTATTTTAATTTTGAAAGTTCTGGAATTGACGAGGTTATGACGCGGTTATACGGTGTAAATGATAAAAATAAATTTAAAGAAGGAATAAATGAATTTACACAAAAATTTTATGCCAATCCACCATATATTCCAATCTTTTTCAAGACCGAAAGTGTGATTTACGGTTCGTATGTTTCGGGTGTTGATGCCCCGACAAGCCTTTCACAATTCAGAAATATAGAAAAATGGTACTTCTATGATAAGGACGGTAAGATGACAAAAGAAGCGGAAGAACAGACCAAAAGCACGTTGCTTCCGGAAGAAACCGAAAAGGATAAAACAAATGAACAGTGATATTTTAAACATTATGCAAGAAAAAAGCACCGGATTCAGCAAAAGTCACAAGAGAATTGCAAAGTATATTGCGGATAATTCTGATAAAGCGGCATATATGACAGCGGACAGGCTGGCCAAAAGCATTGGTGTAAGCGAATCCACCGTTGTTCGCTTTGCTGCCGAAATGGGATTTGGCGGTTATCAAAAATTTAAAAAAGCACTTAAAGAAGCTACAAAAACACAGCTTAATTCTGTACAAAGGATGGAAATTGCGTGCGAAAAGCTGGGCAGCAGCGATATTTTAAACAGTATTTTGAAGTCTGATATAGCTGCTATCGAAAAAACACTTGACACCATTAATAAAGCAGAATTTGAAAAGTCCGTAAGTGCAATTTCATGTGCCGAAAAAATCTATATTACCGGCATACGAAGCGCCGCCTCTTTGGCGGAATTTGCCGGATTTTATTTGCATCTTTTGTTTGATAACGTGCGATTGATAAACTCCACCGGTGCGGACGATTTATTTGAGCAGATGCTTTCAATAGGAAAAAATGACGTTCTTATCGGAATCAGTTTTCCTCGCTATTCAAAAAATACGATAAGGGCTCTTGAATATGCAAAGAAAAACGGTGCAACCGTAATAGGCATAACTGACAGTACTTTGTCACCCATTGTTCATGAATCCGACTATTGCTTGATCGCCGACAGCGATACATCTTCCTTTGTCGATTCCCTCGTTGCGCCATTTAGTGTAATCCATGCGCTTACACTTGCCGTTGGAATAAAAAACAAAGAAAAAATGCAATGCAACTTTGAAAAGCTTGAAAAAATCTGGGACGAATATGAGGTATATGATAAAAAATGACGGATAAAACAGTTATTGTAATAGGTGGAGGCGCAGCAGGAATGCTCGCCTGCGGTAGACTTAAAGACCGAGTTAAAAAAGTTTTTCTTGTTGAAAAAAACAAGCTTCTCGGGAAAAAACTGCGCATAACCGGTAAGGGTAGGTGCAACATTACCAACATTGCCGATACAGAGGAAATTATGCAGCATATTCCAACAAACAGCAAATTTTTATACAGTGCTCTTTACAGCTTTACAAATAAGGATGTTATTTCACTTTTAAATTATCTCGGAGTTGCAACTAAGGTCGAAAGAGGAGGACGTGTTTTTCCGGAAAGTGATTTAGCAAGTGATGTCGCCGAAGCTTTGAAGCGGTACGCTTTGGGAAAAAACGTAACTCTTGTAACTGATTCCGCTATTTCGCTGATACTTGAAAATTCGGCAATAAGGGGCGTTCGGGTTGCGTCCGGCAAAGAATTAGACGCTGACAGCGTTATCATTGCAACAGGTGGAAAATCCTATCCGTCAACCGGCTCAACCGGCGATGGTTACCGTCTTGCAGAAGAAGCTGGTCATACAATAGTCACACCAAAGCCGGCGCTCATACCGATAGTAACTCGTGAAAAATGGGTTTCAGAACTAATGGGGTTGTCACTGAAAAATGTTTCTCTTACGTTTTTTAATCAAAAAGGCAAAAAAGTTTTCAGTGACTTTGGCGAAATGCTGTTTACCCATTTTGGAATTTCTGGACCAATTGTGCTTTCAGCGTCAAGCTGTATAAAAAATATTGAAAATGCAAAAATCGTCATTGATTTAAAACCGGCGCTTACAACAGAACAGCTTGACAAGCGAATTTGTCGTGATTTTGAAAAATATAACAAAAAACATTTGCAAAATTCCCTCGATAAGCTATTGCCTAAAGCACTGATTCCTGTTATAATAAAGATTGCAGGACTTGAATCTCATAAAGAGGTGTGCAGTATAACAAAGGAAGAACGTTCGGCGCTGGTCGAAGTCATAAAAAACTTGACGCTTACTGCCAAATGTACGCGTCCTATTGAAGAAGCGATAGTCACCTCAGGAGGAATCAAGGTTTCCGAAATAAATCCGTCTACAATGGAGTCAAAAATCATAAGCGGATTATTCTTTGCCGGAGAGGTAATAGATGTTGATGCATATACAGGCGGATATAATTTACAGATTGCATTTTCCACCGGCTTCCTCGCCGGCGAAAACGCATAAAAGGAGTTGTTTATCATTAAGGTTGCCATTGATGGACCGGCAGGTGCCGGCAAAAGCTCGATTGCAAAAGCAGTTGCTGAAAAAACCGGATTTGTTTATATAGATACTGGCGCAATGTACCGCGCTGTTGCTCTTTATACCATTCTTCACAAACTGCCGACAAGCGGCGATGAACTCGAAAAAGCCATTGACAAAATAAAAATCGACATAGAATACAATGAGAAGGGTCAGGTTCTTATACTATGCGGAGAGGACGTTACAAGCCGCATACGCGAGGCAGATGTAAGCATTGTGGCTTCCGATGTCGCAACAGTGCCAGCAGTTCGGCTTAAACTGGTTGATATTCAGCGCAGGCTTGCCGAAAATCACTCCGTAATCATGGACGGAAGAGATATTGGTACATATGTTCTTCCTGACGCCGAAGTGAAAATATTTCTTACCGCTTCGGTTGAGGAGCGCGCAAAAAGACGTTTTATGCAGCTTAAAGAAAACGGTGAAACAGAGGATATTGAAAAAATTAAAAAAGATATTGCTTACCGTGACAAAAACGACTCAGAACGCAAATTTGCGCCTTTGAGGCAGGCTGAGGATGCAATATATATCGATACCTCGGATATGACCATGCAAAAGGTTATCGAAAAGATTTATAAGATAATCAGGGAGGCGCAATAACGTTGTTTTATAACATAATCAGAGGATTACTTTCCTTTTTTTTGTTTTTTGTTTTCAGAATAAGTGTTTATGGAAAGGGAAATGTATTAAAGGACGGCGGAGTGATTTTCGCTGTTAATCACCGAAGCAACTGGGATCCTGTAATATTGGGCATTACTTCTCCGCGCAAGCTTTCTTTTATGGCAAAAAGCGAGCTTTTCCGTAACAAGTTTTTTGGGGCAATTTTAAGACACCTGGGAGCTTTTCCGGTTCAGCGAGGAAAGGGTGATGTAAGCGCGGTTAAAACATCTTTGCACATTTTAAAATCCGAGGGCGCAATGATAATGTTTCCGGAAGGGAAACGTGTAAAACCTAATGAGCATACTGCCGCAAAACCCGGAATTGCCATGATTGCAACCCATGCAAGGGTTCCGATTATTCCGGTGTCAATATCCGGAAAATATTGCTGGATTGGGAAAATAACCGTGAAGTACGGAGAACCAATTTATTTTGATGAATACTACGACGAAAAGCTTACAATAGAAAGGTTGCAAGAGCTGAGTCAGTCGGTAATGGACAGAATATATTCTTCTGAAAATGCGTCGGAGGAACAGAAATGAGCATTAAAATTGCAAAAACCGCAGGCTTTTGTTACGGCGTTAAAAGAGCGGTTGATAAGGTTTATGAAACTGTTGAAAAGGGCGACAGAAAAATTGCAACATTAGGTCCGCTCATTCACAATCGGAGCGTTGTTGAAGACCTCATTCAAAAGGGCGTTCTTTATTATGACGACCCGAAGGATATTCCGGACGACACAACTATTGTAATCCGAACCCACGGAGTAAAAAAAGAAATTATAGATTCACTTGATGGACGCGACTATATTGACCTTACCTGTCCTTTTGTAGCTAAAATTCATAAAATTGTCAAGGGGCACCATGACAGAGGATATCAAATTGTCATTGTGGGGGATGCGACACATCCCGAAGTTATCGGCATAAACGGCTGGTGTGACAACAGTGCAATAATAACATACGATCCACAATTCAAAATTCCGCCAACTTTTGTCGAAAAACCTATATGTATTGTAGCACAAACAACAATAAATAAAAATGTTTTTGTGCAAATAGTACAAAATATTAAAAATACTTGCAAAAGGGTACTAATTTTTGATACAATATGTAGTGCGACTAAAGATAGGCAGGAAGAAGCGTATGAGCTTTCTGCCGAATCTGACATGATGTTTGTTATCGGCAGCAGAGAAAGTTCAAACACAAAAAAGCTTTTTCACATAGCTTGTGAACATTGTTCCGAAACATATTTCATAGAAACTTTTGAGGATATTCCTCAAAATATATATTTAAAAAATAAAAAGATAGGCATTACGGCGGGGGCGTCAACTCCGGCACGTACTATCGAGGAGGTTTTTACAACAATGGATGAAAAAATCAAAAATGAAGAGTCTTTCGCAGAGCTTTTTGAAAAGTACGAAAGCAAAACTTTAAATAATGGAGATATTGTTGACGGAACAGTCGTTGAAGTTCGCAATAATGAGGTAATTATTGATCTCGACGGTTTTAAATACAATGGTCAGCTTGCAGCGGACCAGTTGTCAGACGATCCATATTTGAAAATATCCGACATTGTTAAGGTTGGTGATAAAATTAAAGTTTATGTTGTAGGCATAAACGATGCCGAAGGTAAGGTAGTTCTTTCACGTAAAAAGCTTGTTGCAATGGAGAGTTGGAACAAGATGAAAGAAGCATATGAAAATAAAGAAGTTCTTGAAGGCAAAATTATTAAGGCTGTACGCGGCGGTGTAATTGTTCTTGCAAACGATTCTAAGGTTTTTGTTCCTGCAAGACAGATTTCTTTAAGATATGTTCAGGATCTTGATACTCTACTGGGTCAGACAATCAAAATCAGACTTATTGAACTTGACGAAAGACGCAAGCGTGTAGTAGGTTCTGCAAGAGTTATCCTCGAAGAAGAGAAAAAGGCTGCCGAGGACAAGTTCTGGTCAGAAGTCGAGCTTGGTAAGGAATATACCGGCACTGTTAAGTCAATTACATCCTTTGGCGTATTTGTTGATATCGGTGGAGTTGATGGTCTTGTTCACATTTCAGAGCTGTCATGGAATAAAATCAAGCATCCATCGGAAATTGTTACAGAAGGTGATGTTCTTAAAGTATATATCAAGGACTTTAATGCAGAAACAAAAAAGATTTCTCTCGGCTACAAAAAGGCTGAAGATAATCCTTGGGTTATTGCAAAGTCAAAGATTAATGTCGGCGACGTTGTTAAGTGTAAGGTTGTACGCATGATGCCATTTGGCGCATTTGCCGAAATTATGCCAAACGTTGACGGCTTGATTCATATTTCACAGATTGCCGACAAGAGAATCGGTAAGCCTGAAGATGTTCTTTCAATAGGTCAGGAAGTTGAAGCAAAGGTTATCGACACCGACTGGGATGCAAACAAAATCAGCCTTTCAATCAGAGCACTAATCGAGCCTACCGAAGAAGAAGAACCTGCTGCAGATGCACAATATGCAGAAGAACCAACAGCACCTGTAGAAGAAAATGTTCCGGTTGACATTGAAAAGTTTATTGCAGAAGAACAGGAAAAAGAAACAGAAGAATAATTTATAATTTATGGCTCTTTGCAGTAGTACTGCAAAGAGCTTTTTTATGCCATTTTTAACACATAAATGTTGTTATTTTTTTCCGAGTGTGTTATAATAATATAGTTGGAGGTAACTTTATATGAACATTTCTGAATTTGAAGCATCTGTTAAAAATAAATCCATATCAGTTATCGGTCTCGGTATTTCAAACCGACCACTGATACATTATTTGTTGAATCTCGGCGCTACTGTTACAGCTTTTGATAAGCGCACAAAAGAAGAGCTTGGTACCATATACGACGAATTTTCACAGCTTGGCGTAAAGCTTGTCATTGGAGAAAAATACCTTGACAGTCTGAGCGGAGATATAATTTTTAAAACTCCGGGGCTTCGCTTTGATGTGCCTCAGCTTGAAAAAGCACGAAAAAACGGCAGCATGGTAACAAGCGAAATGGAAGTGTTTTTTGATATCTGCCCCGCAAAAATCATTGCAGTTACCGGAAGCGACGGAAAAACCACAACTACTACTCTTATTTATAAAATGATGACTCGGCAGGGCTATAAAACATGGCTAGGTGGAAATATAGGAAATCCGCTTTTGTCAAAGACACACAAAATGACACCTGACGACTGGGTAATAGTGGAACTTTCAAGCTTTCAACTGCAAACAATGCGAAAATCTCCGAAAATAGCCGTAATTACCAACCTAAGTCCGAATCATCTTGATTTTCATAAAGATTACAGTGAATATATCGATGCTAAAAAGAATATTATGCTGCACCAGCACAGCGGCGATGTACTGATTGTAAATGCTTCAAATACAGAAACTAAAAAAATCGGCAGGGAAGCAAAAGGAATATGCAAGGACTTTTCGTCAAATGAAAAAGCTTATGTCTGCATGGAAAAAGGCATAATAAAACGCGAAGGACATCCTGTGCTTGATATAAAGGACATTAAAATTCCGGGAATGCACAATGTGGAAAATTACATGGCTGCTATTGCAGCGGTTGACGGACTTGTTGATGACAGCATTATTGTTGATATAGCAAAAAGCTTTGGCGGAGTTGAGCACCGTATAGAATTTGTGCGCTCGGTAAACGGTGTTAAATACTATAACAGTTCGATCGATTCAAGCCCGAACAGAACGATTAATACATTGCGTGTGTTTAATGACAAGGTTATTTTGATTGCCGGAGGAAAGGATAAGGGAATACCGTATGACAATCTTGGGCCGATTCTTGCCGAAAAGGTAAAGATTCTTATTCTTATAGGCAAAACTTCTGACAAAATTGAAGAAGCACTCAAAAAGACCGGAAAAGCAGATGATGTTGAAATTGTACGCTGCAGTACATATGACGACGCTGTAAAAACTGCTTACAATCAATCAACGCCGGGAGATACTGTCATACTTTCTCCGGCTTCAACAAGCTTTGATATGTTTGCCAACTTTGAAGAGCGTGGTAACTTGTTTAAAAAGCTGGTAAATCAACTGTAAAGGAAGTGTAAGTCTCAATGAAGGAATTAATAAAACTGCTCAGTGATATGCGTGGTATTTCCGGCTTCGAATATCGAATAAATGAAGAGATTAAAAAGCTTTTTGCATCGTATGCAGATGATGTGACAATCGACAATCTCGGCAGTGTTATTGCAGTAAAGCGGTGCGGCAAGAAAAACGCAAAAAAAGTTATGATAGAGGCGCACTGCGATGAAATCGGACTTATGGTACGAGATATTGACGAGCGCGGATTTATTACGTTTGTGAATGTGGGCGGAGTTGATCCAAGAATTCTTCCTTCGGCAGAGGTTACGGTTCATGGGAAGAAAAATTTAAAAGGTGTAATCGGTGCTAAGCCACCGCATCTTCAGACATCAGGAGAAGGAAAAAAAAGTTCAAAAATCACCGATATGGCTGTCGATACAGGGCTTTCCGCAAAAGATGTATTCGAAATTGTTTCGATTGGTGACAGCATAACGCTTTCGCAGTCCTCCGGCGAGCTTTTGTGCGGACAATTCAGTGGAAAATCGCTTGATGATCGCGCGAGCGTCGCAGCGCTTATAACCATGCTAAAAAATTTGCAGAAGGTTCGACTTGAGGTAGACCTTTATGCCGTTGCCGCGGTACAGGAGGAGTTAGGAGGACGCGGCGCAGTTGCCGCAACCTATTCCATAAACCCTGATGCTGCGGTTGCTGTTGACGTATGCCATGCAATAACGCCCGACAATTCATATTCTGCATATCAATCGGGCTGCGGTGCAGTTGTTACCCGTGGACCGAATATTCATCCCAAAATGTACGAACGTCTGATGAAAACAGCAATGGATTATAACATTAAAACTGAAATTGATGTTGACGGCGGCGATACCGGAACGGACGCGTGGGTAATGCAAGTATCAAGAAGCGGTGTTCCTACAGGGTTGTTGTCAATACCGCTAAAATATATGCACACATCTGTCGAAACGCTTGCTCTTTCCGATGTAAAAGCTGTTGCTGACCTTTTAACATTCTTTGTGCAAAATCTTGGAGATGATATGGAGGAATGGCTATGCTTATAGAGGAACTTACTAATCTTAATGGAGTAAGCGGCGACGAAGCATCGGTACGCCGTTTTATAACAGAAAAAATCGAGATGTTTGCAGACGAGATCAAGGTTGACACCATGGGCAATTTAATTGCATTAAAGCGTGGCGATTCTTCAAAGCGTGTCATGCTGTCGGCACATATGGACGAGGTAGGATTTATTATAGGCGGCGTGACCGAAAACGGATTTCTGAAGTTTAAAACAGTCGGCGGTATTGATACAAGGGTTATCCTATCAAAAAAAGTTGTTGTAGGCAAAAATAATGTCAAAGGCGTTATCGGTATGAAAGCAATTCATCTGCAAAAACGATCTGAACGCGAATCTGTGCCGGAGGTTAGGGATTTGTTTATAGATATCGGTGCAAAGGATAGGGATTCTGCACTCGAAAAAATATCTCTAGGCGATTATGCCGCATTCGACACAAAATTTGAAAAACTTGGTGAAAGTTCTGTAAAAGCCAAGGCTATAGATGACAGAGCCGGCTGTGCCGTACTTATTGAGCTTATTAAAAAAACGGTAAAATATGACACTTATTTTTGCTTTACAACGCAAGAAGAGGTAGGACTGCGTGGCGCCCGTATCGTAGCCGACCATATTAATCCCGACATTGCGCTTGTACTTGAAGCAACCACCTGCAGCGACGTTTATGGTTTTAATGAACATGAGTACGTAACGCGCATGGGCGGCGGAGTTGTGGTAACCTTTATGGATAGAACTACAATAGTCAATGACAGCTATCGTAAATGGCTTTATAATTCCGCCAATAATGCCGAAATTGCGGTACAATATAAACAGACAACCATGGGAGGAAACGACGCAGGACAGATACATCTGGCGCGCGCTGGTGTAAAAACAGCGTCTTTGTCTGTGCCGTGCAGATATCTTCATTCTCCGTGCGGCATTGCATCCGAAAAAGATATTGATGCCATGTACAGGCTTGCCGAACTGTTTCTTTCAAAGATTGATGAGGTGATATAAATGGATCTATTAAAAAAATTAACTCAGTGTTACGGTACATCTGGAAATGAAAAAAACATTTCCGTGCTAATTGAATCAGAAATTAAGAGCTATGCGGACGAAATATACTCTGATGCCCTCGGCAATCTTGTAGTTCATAAAAAAGGCAAAGGTAAAAAGATAATGTTTGCGGCGCATATGGATGAAATAGGAATCGTTGTAACGTATATAGATGATGGCGGCTTTCTGCGCTTTTCTGGCATCGGTGGTCTGTATACAAAAAACCTGATTAATCGCAAAGTCAGATTTAAAAACGAAATAATCGGAGTTATAGGCAGTGAGCTGCAAAACGAGAAGTGTGCAATATCAAAAATGTATATTGATATTTCGGCAAAAAGTAGGGAAGAAGCTGAAAAATATGTTTCTCTCGGTGACACTGCTGCATTTATAGGTGATTTTTATACACAAAATGATAATGTAATCTCAAAAGCGCTCGATAACCGTGCCGGCTGCTATGTGCTTATTGAAGTTCTAAAAAAAGTAAAATCCGACAATGACTTATACTTTGTTTTTACCACTCAAGAGGAAGTAGGGCTGCGCGGTGCGCGTACTGCCGCATATTCGGTTGAGCCGGATTATGCATTAGCTGTTGATGTCACTGACGTCGGCGATACTCCGAAATGTGAAAAGATTGCCGCGAAACTGGGCGGCGGTGCGGCGATAAAGGTCATGGACTATTCTGTAATATGTGATTTTTCGGTACGAGAAAAACTCCTTGAACTTGCCAAAAATAACCATATAAGATATCAGCTTGATGTGATTACATCAGGCGGTACCGATGCCGGAGTTATGCATCTGTCGCGCGGCGGAGTGCGCAGTGGAGGCATATCTGTTCCGGCAAGATATATCCATTCACCATCTGAAACTGTTAATATGAACGATGTAAAATGCTGTATTGAACTCACACGGCTTTTTGCAGAAAATATCTGATAAAAAAGTGTCTGAATTATCTTCAGACACTTTTTTGTGCTGACAGCTAGGATTTTTGCATAAAATTAATTGGGTGATTTGCATGATAAAAATCAGCAGACATTTATATATTCATGTCACAACTGCGCTTCTATTTGTTTTGTGTTTTTTAAACAGACGCTTAGAGATTCTGGCTGTAAGCTATGCTGCAATCACAGCACACGAGCTCGCACATTTGGCGGCAGCAAGCTTTATAGGACTCACGCCGTCACATATTATTTTTTATCCATTTGGAGTTAATTTAAAGTTAAAAAATAGAATTGTATACGGTCTTTCGGATGAAATAATACTTTATGCTGCAGGACCGTTTTCAAATATTTTGATGGCTCTTGCAAGCATACCGTTTATAAACGAAAATGAATATGCAAATTTGTTTTACATTAATAATATTTTTCTGTTTATGTTTAATATGCTGCCGATTTTGCCTATGGACGGCGCTGCAATTTTAAAGAAACTCATAGCTCATAAGATAGGGCAGAATAGGGCTGAAACTGTTTTGAAATTCTCGACAATTTTTCTTATAGGAATTCTGCTGACGGCTGAAATTCTTATTTTTGTGCATGGCTATGTAAATTTTTCCATACTATTTACAGTCGTATTTCTGACTGGAAACCTTTTTACAAATAAGGAAAAGTATCATGTTGATTTTTTGAAAGAACTTATGTTTTTCAAAAAAAAAGAAAATTTTAAATTTCGAAAAGCCAAACCATATATAATAAAAGAAAATGAAAGTTATAACGATCTTGCAAAAAATTTTGCACAAGGCAGCTATTATATTGTTTTTGTAGAAAATAAAAGTGGCGGCATAAGCAAAATTGTAACTGAAAAGCAGATTATCGAAAAAATATTGAGAGATGTTTAAATCGTATCAGCATAATTTTGTTCTGTACATATGCATATACAGTAAACAACAAAAGTAATAGGTTAGGTAAAAGAGTAATACGGTATGCAAAAAACATACAAACTAAGTTAAATAAATTACTCTTTATACAACTTAGAGTGTATTTTTTATTTTGTCAGTTAATTTGCGTAAGGATTGACTTTTTTATATTACAATCAACTGTATCATCCTTTCAATCAGATCTCGCAATAGTTTTCTAAATCAAAAAAGACAACCCATGTGGATTGCCTACAACTATTACAAAAATAATTAATGTAAATAATCTTGTTTTTTTAATATGGCAGCATTGTCAGAATTATTCAACAGATATGCATTTATAAAAATATTCCATTCAAAATGATACTCACATTTTTTGCAAAACACACCGTATACGTTCCGGTCTACAGTATCTTCATCGGAATACTATTATTGAGCCTATATCGGTTATCTCGCCGCTGTTTAGTGAAATTACCTCTACGCCGTATCTTCCACAAAAATCTATGATTCTTTTAAAATCGTCGTGCCGCTTTATGTCACCGTTTACCGCAAGTGTATTTTTATCAAGCAGTCCTGTTGCACCGCCGATAAATCCATGCTCAAAGTCCGGCAGTTTGATTTTGCTGTCATCTACCGTCAGAACATCAAATCCGTTTTTTTCAGCAGTCTTTGCAATTCCTTTATCAGATGTAATTATCGCCTTGTCTGAAATCGTACATATTGAGCATTTTGCGTATCCTTGTTTAATATTAATAATTCTAACTGAATTATTGTAAAAATAATCCAAAATGTTCCGGTCAGTGTATTGTTCATTCAGAAAAGCACAGTTGCCTATCCTAGCCACGTTATATGCTATATCATGTGGATATTGGCCGCTTAAAATACTTTTACCCTGTTTAATTTCAACATTATGCAAGTGTCTTTTGAAATATTCTTGAACACCCGGTTCGGCAACAGCTAAATTTTCGCTGATTTTGTGCAACATTATGTCAGGATGACCACATATTGCATTATAGACATTGTATAGCTTCGGTGTACGTACAACATTGAAATTCATTTTAACAAGGGCAAAAGCCGTTTCCCTTGATGCCCTGTAATCTATTATTACATTCATGAAATCATTTCCTTAAATTCCTGCTCCGATATAATCCTCACTCCAAGTTTTGCCGCCTTATCCAACTTGCTTCCCGCAGCCTCACCGGCAAGCAGATATGTCGTCTTTTTGGATACACTTGAAGATGTTTTTCCACCAAATTTTTCAATAA
>JAQXIJ010000082.1 GCA_029007725.1 Bacillota bacterium
AATAGGCACACCCCATGTTCTCTGACGCGAAATGCACCAGTCGTTTCTGTCAAGAACCATAGATTTTATTCTTTGCTCACCCCAATACCGAATCCCTTTTACGTCCTCAATTGCGTTAACCGCATCATCTTTAAGAGCGTCAACAGAAGCAAACCACTGGTCTGCCGCTCTGAATATGATCGGATGGTTACATCTCCAACAATGCGGATACTGATGGACAATTTCCTGAGAAGCCAAAAGTGCATTTTTTGAAATAAGCTTTTCGAGAATCTTTTCGTTAGAATCCTCATAGTACATACCGGCAAATTCTCCGGCATCCTCGGTCTGAAAACCACGTTCGTCGACCGGAACGATAATATTAATCTGTGAATATTTGCGGCACACAAGATAGTCGTCGGCGCCAAAACCCGGTGCTGTATGAACGCAACCGGTACCGGCTTCAAGCGTCACGTGGTCTCCGAGAATTACCAGTGATTCGCGGTCGATAAACGGGTGCTGACAGGTGATAAGCTCCAGTTCCTTGCCCTTAAAGGTCTTTACGACTTTATAATTCGGGTCAAGATGAGCCGCTTGGGCAACAGAATCTATAAGTTCTGTTGCAAGCACATATATTTCGCCGTTTGAAAATTTAACAAGCGAATATTCGAAATCGGGATTTAGGCAGACGGCAAGGTTTCCGGGAAGAGTCCATGTTGTTGTCGTCCAAATAACGAAGTACACATTGTCAAGTCCTTCAAAAAGTCCTCGGTCATCCTTTACAGCAAATTTGACGAAAATTGATTTTGTTTTGTCCTCGCAGTATTCGATTTCAGCCTCGGCAAGTGCAGTTTCGCAGTGCGGACACCAATAAACCGGCTTCAAGCCTTTGTAAATAAGACCTTTTTTAGCCATTTCGCCAAATACCTCGACCTGTTTTGCAACAAACTCATTTTTAAGAGTCATATATGGGTTATCCCAGTCGCCTATAACGCCCAGGCGTTTAAACTGCTTTTTCTGATTTTCAACATGAGATTTTGCAAACTCACGGCAGGCTTCTCTGAATTTTACAGGACCTACCGCATGACGGTTAATACCCAACTTTTTAATTGCTTGCTGTTCTATCGGAAGTCCGTGAGTATCCCAACCCGGAACATATGGGGCATAAAATCCCTGAAGATTTTTATAACGTACAATGATATCCTTCAAAATTTTATTTAGAGCATGACCCATATGGATATCACCGTTTGCATACGGAGGTCCGTCATGCAGTATAAATGGAGTGTTGCCCCTGTTCTTTTTCTTCAGTCTGTTATATAAGTCAATATCCTCCCAATATTTCAGCATTTCAGGCTCTCTCTGCGGAAGATTGCCGCGCATAGGAAAGTCCGTTTTGGGAAGATTTACAGATTTTGTATAATCCGTACACTTTTCACACATATTTTTTTATCCTTTCTACAGTTACTTTTCGTTTGCTCATTAAATCAATTAAGGGATAACGCAAGTTATCCCTACTATTTTACTCCATTTTATCTAACATTTCAAGTAGTGCGGAACAAATTCCTTTAATTCTTGTCTTGTAGCCCGAAACTTCAACCTGTGCACCGGCAAGCTCGTTCTTCTTACGCTGAATTTCTTCTTCCAACTGGCGACAAAGATTTTCCGATTTTGACTGTGCCTCGTTTACAATCACATTTGCTTTTTCGGCAGCGTTTTTGCGGATATCCTCTGCTGCGGTCTGTGCAAGCACGATAGACTGCTGAAGGGTTGCCTCCATATTTTTGTACTGCTCGAGAGCTTCTGTCTTTTGTTTGAGAGCTTCTTTAAGCTCGGTATTCTCTCTGTACAGCTTTTCGTAGTCTTTGCCTACCAAATCCAGAAAATCGTCAACCTCATCGGCATTATATCCTCTAAGCTTAACTTCGAAATCCTGTCTTTGAATATCTATCGGTGTTAGCATAACCTTCACGCTCCCTATAAAAATTTTATATATATTTTTTCAGAATGATGTGGATTCTGTCGCTGCGAGTTTTGTTGCCGGAATGCAAAAACTGCATTCTGCCAAAGCCACGTATCGACAGCAAATCGTTCTCCATCACGGCGGCATCAATTTTTGGTTCTTCGGTATGATTCACCGAAACCTTTCCTGCCTCTATATATCCCCTTGCCTTTTTGCGGCTTATATTAAGCCCCGCGGCGATAACCGCATCCAACCGCAATGATGCCGCAACTGTTTCAATTATTTTAAACGTGCGTTCCGGCAGCTTTATGGATTTTATATCCGCAATCTCTGCTTTAACGCCGCAATTTGCAATTTTTGTAATACTTCTGCATACAAAGTCGGCAACATCATTGAATACAAACATATACGAAAACGGATTATCTACCAGAATATCACCGATACGATTTCGCTCTATGCCGAGTGAAAGTGCCGTTCCAAGAAAATCCCTGTGCGTTAATTCTCTTTCGTATTTTTTTGTAAACTTAATAACTTTTATCGGAAAGTCCGAAAAATCCATTTCATACCATTCGGGAAACACTCCCAAAACACACCGTTCTGCATCATCATAGCCGCCGAACAGCACACCATTTGCAAGTCCCTCATTGTTCAGCAGAATCTGCTCGTGCGAATTCAAAAAATGCGAAAACCTCGAACATGCATACTTGTCGCTAAGCTTATATATATCACCTATTTGTTTTATGAAAATATTATTGTCCATAAAAGTTCCCGAATAAAGCCCGTAAGCAGGAAAAAGTCCCGCTATCAAAGAAAGGGACGAAAAAATGCACATCAACGGCAATTTCCTGCCAGCGTTGTACGCGAATACTCCTTGGCAAGATTAATTTTCTGCCGGCCGACGACCGGTGCATTTTTTACATCCCCATCAAGCCGCATTATTTAAACATACTCCAGTCAAAGCCTGTTCCAGACTTATCCTTCAAAAAATCTCCTGCAATATCGTATGAAGCAGGCGTTGCAATGAAAATCCCTCCGGATACCTTTTGGATATCACCGTTTACGCCGTAAACGGTGCCGGCAATAAAATCAACAACGCGCCTTGCCTCCTCCGGGTCCAGACTGCCAACATCAAGGATGACCGGTCGTCTTTGCTTAATCTGATCCGCCGCCTCGGTCGAATTGTTAAAGCACTTAGGCTTTATTACAACAATCTGCGGCTGGTTTGACTGTCTGTCCAAAGGAATCACCTTGTTTTTCTTGGAAAAAAACGGTGACTTTTCTTCATATCTGTCTTCAAACTCCTCATCGTCCATATCAATATCCTCGTCATAGTCCACATTGCCAAAACCAACAAAGTCTTTTACTGCGTCTACAAACCCCATTAATACTACCTCCTAATTAATTTTGAGCAGAATAATTCCTCTGCCCGAATATGGCTGTTCCGACCCGAACCATATTTGATCCCTCTTCTATGGCAGTAATATAGTCTCCGCTCATGCCCATAGATAGAAATTTCATAGTAATATTATCATATTTATTTTTCGATATGTCAATAAATTTGTTATTTATGTCACGAAAATGTAATCTATTTGAAAACTCACTGTCAAATTTCGGCAGTATTGTCATCAAACCGCAAACTTTCACGTGTTTCAGACAAGATGCGTGTCTTAAAAGCTCGTCTGTTTCTTCAACTTTTATTCCGAATTTACTCTCTTCTTCGGCAATATTCACCTGAATAAGTATACGGACTGTTTCAACTCCATGCTTTTCCGCCTGGCGTTCAATCTCGTCCATAAGCTTTACAGAATCGACAGAATGAATCATATAGACCTTATCTATTATATATTTAACTTTGTTTGTCTGAAGGTGACCGATAAGATGCCATCTTACCGGTTTAACATAGTCATACTTGCTCATGATTTCCTGAACCTTGTTTTCGCCGATATCGGTAACACCGAGGTCAATCGCTTCATTAATCATTTCTACAGGGTGAGTTTTTGTAACGGCAACAAGCGTAATATCCTCTGCCCTTCTGCCGCTCTTTTCGGCAGCGATTTGAATATTTTTCCTAACATCTTCGAGATTTTCCTTTATAAAAGACATTATTTTTCACCTACCACTATTGAATCATACTCGTTTAAAGCATTCCTTGCACCGTTTACCGCATCTACTATTACAGTTCCGTTCACGGTGTCGGTATAAATAATATTGCACGGCTTAAACACCTGCGTTGCGCCTTTTTTTACGATAACTCCCTTTTGTCCGTCGACATTTCTAATCGCGGAAACCGGAATCCTGTAGCCCTCATAGCTTTCAAGAATAATCTCCATCTTGCTGAAGCGCATTGAAAAAACGCCCTCTTGATATTGCTCACATTTAAGCACAACAACATTTTTTTTCACATCCTCGCTTTCGGTCGATGTATATACTACTCTTACCTCTGCCTCTATGCCTGGAAGATTTGCAAACCGAACCTTTACGCCGGTGCCGGTTTTAAGCTTTGCCGCCGTCTCGGAATCAACAACCGAAATTACATACCACGCGTGATTGTTAACCATTTTGCATACCGGACTTCCTGCCTCGGTATGACTTGTTACCGGATTGTTTTCCAGTTTGATATTATTATAGTCCTCAACCTTATAGCTCATTACGGCATCCGGAGTCAAAATACTTTCCAGACCGTCAACACGTTGCGAAAATACTCCAGACATCTGTGAATAGATATCCTTTTTCGCACTGGTTATGCTGTCTTCAAGACTTTTTTTTCGTGCTTTCAGCTCATCGGTGCTGTCGCCTTTTTCCGGTATTGCCTCACCGGTGATAATACTGTTAATCTGCGCTTTATATCCGGATATTTTTGAAATATCTCCTGCTATTTTTGCCTTTATAATGTTATTTTTTACATTTTCTATATTTCCTTCATTTGCTGTGCCGTCGGCGGTATATGCCTCGGAGGCGCTGCTGTTTTCAAGAGCGGCAAGCTTTTTATTGATATTGTTCAGTTCCTGCAGCGTTTCTTCGGAAACATCGCCGCTGTAAACAGTTGACAAAAGTTTGTTTTTGCCTGCTCGCTGTCCCTCCTGAACATAGTTGTACACAGTTCCCGCAACCGGCGCATTATACACCTGCTCGGTTCTTACTATATAGCCGGAAGTGTCAATCTTATTCTCATAGTCCTCAAAAATAGCTGTTTGCGTCGAAACAGGATTAGCAACGTATCTCACTCCGTAAAAAACACAGAACGCGACAACAAAGAATAAAATAAACAAAAAACTTTTTTTCATCAGATACAATCCTTTCAGTGCCGCCGGGCAAACAGCTTATCCCTTCATAAGTCCAATAATATCCCACACGGTATATTTTCCTTCGTCGTCCTTTGTGGAAAAAGGAACAAGTATATCGTCAGGCTCCAGCTCAAGCTCTTTGTAAATCATTTTAAGATTTTTTTCAAGCTCGCGCTTTGAAAGCTTGTCGGTTTTTGTTGCAATTACAATTGCACACTCGTCAGGCTGCGCTGATTTTATCCATTCCAGCATAACTTTGTCATCGTTTGTCGGAGCATGGCGCGAATCGACCAGCATCATAACCTTTCTGAGCTGCTTTCTGCCGTTTAAATAGTCATCAATCATGTCTCCCCATTTTTCAATCTCGGACTGAGATCTTCTGGCATATCCGTAGCCTGGCAGGTCAACCAAAAATATCGTATCGTCTACATTATAAAAGTTGATTGTTATGGTTTTTCCGGGTGTCTGGCTCACCCTTGCCAGCGACTTTCTGTTAAGAAGCTTGTTAATCATGGAGGATTTTCCTACATTCGAGCGTCCAACAAATGCGAATTCGGGGTAGATTGTTTTCGGATACTGTTCTTTTTTTACCGCCGAAACCTCAAGATCAGCGTTGTGAATATTCATGCTCTTACCTCGCATTCTTTTTTATTATCTTCCGTTACTTCAGGAATTATAAAACATTGCTCCTTTTTATTTTTCTGCAATGCCGCCTTTAAAACTTCGTCCATATTCTTTACCGGTATAAACCTTATGCCGCTTCGAACCGTTTCGGGCACATCATCAAGATCCGGTAGATTGTCCTGTGGAATAATTACCGTTTTTATACCTATGCGGTATGCCGCGACTGATTTTTCCCTCAAACCGCCAATAGGCAAAACCCTGCCGCGCAGGGTGATTTCACCTGTCATTGCAACATCGCGGCGTACAGGGTAGCCTGTAAGCGCCGAGGCAACCGCAGTCGCAATGGTTATGCCCGCAGAGGGACCGTCCTTAGGTACTGCGCCCTCGGGCACATGCAAATGAATATCGCATGTTTTATAAAATTTATCATAAATCCCGAGCTGCTTTGTCCGTGTCCTGATGTAACTGACGGCAGCCATTGCCGATTCTTTCATTACATCGCCGAGATTTCCGGTCAGCTCAATTTTTCCGCTGCCCGGCATAACGTTCACTTCAACCGACAGGGT
The DNA here is from genome assembly GCA_029007725.1 of Bacillota bacterium. Lineage (GTDB taxonomy): Bacteria > Bacillota > Clostridia > UBA1381 > UBA1381 > UBA1738. The sequence continues at coordinate 6,411 of JAQXIJ010000082.1, forward strand.
ATCGCCGCCTACGCTTGTCCATGCAAGACCGCGTACTATACCCACATCGTCGTCGTCATTCATTTCATCAATTCTGAAACGGTGCTTTCCGAGATATGAGGTTATATTTTTTGAAGTAATTTTTATATTTCTTCTGTTTTCGGAAAGAAATTTTTCCGCAGCTTTGCGCATAAGGCTGCCTATTTCCCTTTCAAGTCCCCTGACGCCCGACTCTCTTGTATAATAGGTAATAATATCGTTTACAGCAGATAACTCAACCGTAATTTTTCTGTTTTCAAGACCATTCTTTTTCATTTGCTTCGGCAATAGATATCTTTCTGCAATGCAAGCCTTTTCTTGATTTGTATATCCCGAAATTTCAATTACCTCAATTCGGTCAAGCAGCGGCGCCGGAATGGTTTCGAGCGTATTTGCGGTCGCAATGAACATCACGTTCGACAAATCGAACGGCACCTCAATAAAATGGTCGCGGAATGCAAAATTCTGCTCGAAATCCAGAACTTCGAGCAAAGCCGCTGCAGGGTCGCCGCGGTAATCTGATCCCATTTTGTCAATCTCATCCAGAAGAATAAGCGGATTTTTTACCTTTGCCTCCATAACGGCAGACATAATCCGTCCCTGCATTGCCCCGATATATGTTTTTCTATGTCCGCGAATATCCGCTTCATCGTGGATTCCGCCCAACGAAATCCTAACATACTTTCGGTTTAGTGCTCTTGCAACACTTTTTGCAACAGACGTTTTGCCGGTTCCGGGAGGTCCAACAAGACATATGACGGAGCCCTCCCTTCCGCCAGTCATTTTCCTTACTGCCAAATATTCCAAAATTCTGCTTTTTACCTTTTCAAGACCGTAATGGTCGGCGTCAAGCACCTCTTTTGCCTTTATTATATCTATGTTTTCACGAGTCTGCCTGTTCCAGGGAAGTGCAAGCACCGTATCGAGATAGTTCCTTATAACCGAGCTGTCTGATGACATTGCACTCATTTTTTCAAATCGCGAAACCTCTTTTAAAAGCTTTTCGGCAACCTCTTTTTTAAGATGCAGTTTTTTTATTGTTGCGCGGTAAGTGTCGGCTTCGCCCGCTGTTCCGTCTCGTCTGCCGAGTTCCCGTTCTATTACTTTGAGCTCCTCGCGCAGGAAGTACTCGCGCTGATTTTTTTCTATACTGCCCTTAACCTTAATCTCAATTTCGCGCGAAACCTTAAGCACCTCAATTTCTTTGGACAGTGCAGCAATGATTTTTTCCGTGCGAACATATGGATCGGATTCTTCCAGAAATTCCTGCTTTATCCTATATCCCAGATTAATATTTGCTGCAACCCCATCAGCAAAACACCCGGGGTCGTTTTCCTGCGTTGCCGCAATAAAGGTCTGCGGCGGAACATTTTTCGTCAGCGTAAAATATTCGTCAAAAATGTTTTCAAGGCTTCGCACAAAGCCCTCGTTCATTATCATCTGCCCGCCTTTTTTTTCTTTCAACTCTTCAGCAATACAGACAATGTATGGTGATTCCGCAGTGATTTTGCAAAGCCGTGCACGGCAAATTCCTTTTACCATAACTCTTGAAGCACCTTTATGCGCCTTTGCGGTTTGTTCAATCTTTGCAATAACACCAATTTTATATAAATCCGTAACCGAAGGCTCTTCCGTTTCGGCATCTCGCTGTGTAACAAGAAAAATTTCTTTATTGCCATTCATCGCCGCGTCAAGTGCTTTCATCGATTTTTCACGAATAACATCGAAGCCCACCGACATATGCGGAAATACCACAATATTGCGCAGCGGCAGCAGCGGCAGTGTGTGCAAATTCTCCAATATGTTCACTCCCATTTATAAATATACATACTACATTATATACTATCTTCCGCTGTTTTTCAACCTATTTCGGCACAAAATACAGGTTTTTTTTATGTTGATGCCTGTTTTAAAAATTATCTGCATTAAATGTTTTGTTTTTGGTATAATACTTAAAAATGATATAATGAACTTTATATGAGACTATACATGAATATACCTGCCATACGTCGGGAAATGAAGCTCAGTTTGCCTATGACATTCCACTGCGCGTAACCTTTTATGCCACGTTTCACTTATAAAAATACTATCAGATTAACTCTCTTAACAACCAAATTTGATACTACACAAATATTATTGGCGAAAACACCATCTGAGGCATATTCGCTAATATATTGACGAAGGTGTGTCCGGAATTGTGCAGGACGAGCTCAAAAAGTTTTCATCAGGCGATAAAAAATAATTTCGTGCTTTGCAACATCAGAATTTTAGAATATGACAAAAAAAGGCAAACGGCTTGCCATAAGAGGCATGATACGGCTATGGCGCTTGAGCTTTTTGAGCTTTATATTACTGAACAACGGGTGCAAAAAGACTGTTTTTTTATTGTCATTCAAGAAGGCTGGCTGCAAATAGCGCTTGGTTACGTAAAGGCAATCGTGCATCGTTTGTTCTCAACACAAATTTTATCTGCAGACTGATATCCACACACATATCTCGCCTCATACAAAAAAACTGCCCTCGGCACAAACCAGAATAGGCAGTTTAAGTTTTTCAATACAAAAAATCTCTGAATTTACGAGCACAGACAAGTTTTTTACGCCTTCATCATATTATCCCTAAGTTTTACAATTTTTGGAATATTTGTTAAAACCTTAACTCCGCGGCATTTTTTTTCAATATCACCTATAAGCGCGGTCACACTTTCCATATCGAAGCCGGTTATCGACATAAAGCAATAGTCGCCGGATTTAAGCAGTATATATGCAAAATCCATACGCCGTAAATTCTTTTCAAGGTATTTGTCCTCTTCGGCTTTTTTCAGAATTTCCGGGTATTTGTCCGGATCCAGGCGGCGCTGCAAAAACTTTTTCGATCCAAAAATCAAGGTGTCTATGTCACTTACAATTACCTCATCGGTCTTTACCTTTGCAGGCACGAAATCTGAAAAAAAAGATGATTTTTCACTGATTCGGTACGGCACAATGCCGTTATCCCATGACGAAAGAAAAAGCTTGTCACCGTCAGTGGCTATATATGTCGGCAACGCAGAATTTATTCTTATTATTACATACGACATTCCCATGACAGCCGCTATTATATACATAAGCGCAAACAAAAAATTTGATGTTACCATGCTATATATCGCAAGTCCTATACCTGCAAGACTTACTGTGCCGACAAGAGAAATTTTTACAATATATTCATTGCGTGTTCTCTGCTTCAGGCAGGCTTTTGCTGAATAGTCCATATCTATGCTCCTTATTTATTTTTCACAACATTATAGCAAAAAAATCAGCAAAGGTCAAGTTATTTTATTTTTCTTGCTTCAAAATAGAAACGCTTGTCACATGCCTCTCCCATAGAAAAAGTTTTTCTCGGAAGCGCACCGTCCGAAATAACTGTTTTGAAAAGGTCAGATTTATGCATTTTGGGCAGCAAAAAACCGATGCATCCCTCTTTTTGTGCAAGCTTTCTTACCGTATCCTCACCGTGAATATAATCGACCGAAACCCCCTTGTTATCCAAAAAATTCTGCAAAGTTCCGACAGCAAGTGCACTTTGAGAATTTTTTATGTACAGATCACCATCTTTGCTGCCGAAAACATATTTTATATGCTGTCCGCCGTTGTCGGTGCGTGAGGTTTCGGGATAAAAGCCGCAAAGCTCTGAAACAAGACTTTCCGGCTCGGTATCGAACACTACACGGTGAATTGGTTCAAACTCAAGTGCATCATCATGAATATTTTCAATTTCCACGAGGCAGAATCTTGCCGGGTGATTTTTTTGCTCCTCCGGTGAAATCGTATTTTTTATATTTTCCCAGCAGGTTTTTGCGGTTGCAAGCGAATGGTTTCCGTCGCCCACCGCAAACAAAAGCCCGTCATCACTGTTTTTCTCAAGCTCAGATAAAGCAGTCAAAATTCTGTCCGCTTCTTTATCTGAAATCAAATAACCGGTCAGATGTCCGCTATTTTCCATAATCTCAAAATCGTACAACTTTTCTCCCTTTGAGGTATTTTCTATAACAGTCTTCTTTTCATCGTCGATAAGAAGCATTATGTGCGGTAGCTCAAGCGATGCATTTTCTCGGATTTTCACCCTAGGTGGAATCCTTTCGCAAACAGTCCCTTCGGTTGCGCGGATTTTGCTTTTTGATCCCTTTGAAAAATCATAATCTTCAAGATCAACCGCTCCTACAATACCCTTTCGCACCTTTCCCTCCGCTGTTTTACGCTCAACATAGATCATGCTGTCCAAAAGTTCTTCAAAAATTCCGCTGTCGAGATATTCAAGCATTGTTTTGTTTATATTATCAATTCTCGACGTACCCTCGCCGAGATATACCTCTGGAAAAACAATATTAAGCGAAGATGGTTCATCCCCCACATATGCTTTTACCCTTTCCCAATATTCCGGCTGCGATGTGTACTGATCGCACGCAACCACGCTCCATTTTGAAAAATCCACTCCATGCGGCACAAGAATGTCCGCTTTATTAAATGTGCTCATATTATCCTCCGTTCCGCCGCCCGCGCGGCACGTATCTACTTATCCTTTATGATATCATACATCTCTGCCTCGATTACTCTCAAAAGATCGTCCGGATTCATAAGCAGCGTAGCGCCGCATATTCCGGCAGAGACAGCAATTTTGTCAAAATTCCTGCAACTTTGATGAATATATGTCGGGTATTTCTTTTTCATGCCAATAGGTGAAACTCCTCCGCGGATATATCCGGTCAGCCCCAAAAGCTCCTTGACATGAATAAGCTCGACTTTTTTGTTGCCCGAAGCCTTTGCAAGCTTTTTAAGATCAAGCTCTTCATCAACTGGAATGCAGGCGACCATTATTTCCTTTCCGCGTGCAACAAGTGTCTTAAAAGACTGCTCGCACGGTATTCCGGTAAGCTCCGAAATATGCACTCCGAAGTTTTCGCCGACCTCCTCCGCTTCGTATTCTATCGTTTCAAAGCCTATTTTTTCCGCCTGAAGCATACGCATTGCATTTGTTACTATAGGTTTCTTTTTTGACATTTTTTCTCCTTTACTTCAGCTCGACCACCGTTACTCCGGCTTCTCCCTCGCCGTAGTTTCCCATTCGCTGTGACTTTACATATTTGTGCTTTTTAAGCATCTTTCCTATTCCGGCACGCAAAACGCCCGTGCCCTTGCCGTGAATTATGGTGACCGGCGAAATTCCGGCAAGATAGCAATCATCAATAAATTTTTCGACATTCATTATAGCCTCGTCAAGGGTCTGACCCCTAACATCAACCTCGGTTGATACGTTTTTCGTTTTCGACGTATACGTGCCGGTAGATTTTATATATCTGTCGGCGACCTCCTTTGCCGAAGTGTCCACGACAGCTTCAAGGTTTGAAATATGCACATTCATTTTCAGAATACCTGCCTGAACGCGCACATTTCCTTTATCGTCCGGCTTTTTTATCACGGTTGCAAGCTGGTCCATATCCAAAATACGCACCGTGTCGCCCTCTTTAAGATTTTTCGGTGGCTTTCGTAAGGTCTTGCGCGGCACAGCACTTTTTGCCATTGCTTTGTCAATGCTGTCCTCACGCTTTTTCAGGTTTTCGCGAGATGCCTTAATCTTTTCTCCCACATCATGTGATTTTCCCTCAATTCTCATGCGCTCAAGCTCTTTTATTATTTCGTTCGACTCGCGCCTCGCGTCCATAACAATAATTTTAGCTTCGCGGCGTGCCTCATCAAGAATATTCGCTTTTGCTTCCTTAAGCTTGCGCCGCTCCTTTTCTATCTCATTTTTAAGGTCGTAGAGCTCGTTTTTCATATGAAGCGCACGATCCTTTTCCATCTTTGCCTCGGCGCGGTTTTGCTCGAGCTCGGTTATTACGTCCTCAAACTTAACGTCCTCGTCACTCAAAATCTCATTTGCACGGTCCAGCACACTTTCGTCAAGCCCCAGTCTGCGCGAAATTGCAAATGCGTTAGATTTGCCCGGAACCCCGATAAGAAGTTTGTATGTTGGGCGCAGACTTTCGATATCAAATTCACAGGAGGCATTTTCAACCCCGTCTGTTGTAAGCGCAAAAATCTTCAGTTCGCTGTAGTGCGTTGTTGCAACCGTTGTCGCACCGAAACTGCGCAGATATTCAAGCACCGCTATTGCAAGTGCAGCACCCTCTGTCGGGTCTGTTCCGGCGCCGAGCTCATCGAACAGCGCAAGTGAATCGCTGTCTACCGTTTTCAATATACTCACAATATTCACCATATGTGATGAAAATGTTGAAAGGCTCTGTTCAATGCTCTGTTCATCGCCTATATCAGCAAAAAACTTTTTAAATACAGCCGCACGGCTGTTTTCATTTGCCGGAATGTGCAGTCCTGCCGCTGCCATAATTGAAAACAAACCGATGGTTTTAAGCGTTACGGTTTTTCCGCCGGTGTTCGGGCCGGTCACAACAAGTGTGTTATATTTTTCCCCTAGATATATGTCGTTTGCAACCACCTTAGCGCTGTCAATAAGCGGATGGCGCGCCTTTTTCAAATCTATAATTCCCTCGTCATTAAGCACCGGCTCGGTACATTTGTACTCAAACGCTAACTTTGCCTTGCAGAATATGAAATCAAGTCGCATTACAATATTATAATCTGCCACAATAATTCCCGCATTCTCCGACACCTCGGCAGAAAGCTTTTGCAGAATTTTTTCGATTTCAATCTGCTCCTTATTTATAAGTTCGCGAATTTCGTTATTTGCGTTTACAACGCTCATCGGTTCGATAAACAGTGTAGCGCCGCTCGACGAGCTGTCATGCACGATTCCGGGTATCTCGCCACGATATTCCGCACGCACCGGGATAACATATCTGTCCTGACGGATTGTCACTATCGGGTCCTGAAGATATTTTTTGTATGCCTCAGAGCGAATCATTGTGCTCAGACTATCCTTGATTTTTGCGTTTAAAATGTGCTTTTTGCGTCGTATAGCGCTCAAATCGTGCGAAGCGTCGTCGGCAATTTCGGTTTCGGAAAGTATTATGGAATTAATCGTATCCTCCAGACTTTTATTAGTGATTATGCTGTCCGAAAGCGCATGAAGTATTTCTGAATTTTCGTCCGCGTCGCCGAGATATCCTTTTATTCGCCTTGCCACGTACAAAACTCGCGCAACCGACATAAAATCCTTCGTATTTAAAATTCCGCCGATTTCACTGCGTTTTACACAGGCGGTAATATCCGGTACACCGAGATTGATCGGTGGATTGCCGAGCTTATAGCATACCGCCACTGCCTCTGTTGTTTCGCGCTGTGCTTCACGAGCGGATTCCAGAGTATCAAGCGGCTCAAGCTCCAGTATTTTTTTTCGTACCTGTTCACTGTCGGTATATGATGCCATTTTATTCAGAATTTTATCAAATTCAAGTGTTTTAAAAGCCCGCTGCTTCATTTATTACAAACTCCCCATTATCAAAACATAAAAATTTTCTACAAATTATTATATCAATTTTTTTCAATAAAAACAATAAGTTTATTGCAAAAGTTTAAATGTTATGATAAAATACAGGTACAATGCTGCAAGGAGTATCAGATGGATATTAAATTTATGCAAATGGCGCTGCGCGAAGCAGAAAAGGCTGCAAAAGCGGGCGAAACACCGGTCGGTGCGGTTATTGTGCAAAACGGTGCTTTCATAGCGCGAGGATTTAACAAGCGCGAAACAAAAAAAAACGCTCTGCTTCATGCTGAAATCATCGCTATTGACAAAGCGTGCAGAAAGCTTGGAGGCTGGCGCCTGCCCGATTGTGACATTTATGTCACGCTAGAACCATGCCCTATGTGCACCGGTGCAATCATTCAGTCACGTATAAATAACGTATATTTCGGCGCATTTGACAAAAAATCCGGCTGTCTGGGCAGCGTGTGCGACTTATCCGGTCTTTTGCCGCATAAAATAGAGTACACCGGTGGAATTATGCATCACGAATGTGAGCAAATTCTAAAAAATTTTTTTAAAGAACTCAGAAAGAGGGAAAAATAATGTCATTCAACAAAAAATCAATTAGAATAATTTGCGCTGTTGTTGCAGTTGCTTTGCTCTGCCCTATAGCGATTGAAATTATTTATATGTTAATGTGAGCGAGGTAACGCATATGGCAAAAAAAAATACCGCAAGACGTATATTTCTCACGCTCTTATCCGTTCTGCTCGCCGTAATAATACTGTCAGCGGTGCTTGGCTATGCGGTTTTTAACCTATATATAGCCCCAAAATACAGGCAAATCACCGCTCAATCAGGCAGCGAACATAGCCTTTCGGAAAAAGATTTACTCAGCTTTGCAAAGTTTCTCACAGATAAACAATTTATAGATAATCTTAAAAATTTTGATAAGGAATCGGCAAAAATTATTCTTTCAACAATGTACGACTTAGAGGCGGAAAATGCCGAAAATCCGGGAAATACCGAAGCAGATGCAAAAGTCTGGGATGAAGCGTTTACAGCGGACATGAAGCCGATTGAAACGCCGTCTCCCACTCCACCTCCGAAAATAAAGACACCTCCTGCTGACGTCAAAAAAGCTGTGGAGGCAGCCGGGTATACGCCGTCAGCATCACAAAAAACGGCATATGACCGCATAACTGCGGCGGCATCTGAAGACGAAATAGCAGCAGGAATGGCGATTTTGTCAAAAATCAGTATGTCGAAAATAAACAAGCTGCGAGCAGAAGGAAAAAACGACGAGCTGAAGGCTTACATAAGAAGTCGTCTTTCCTCTGCGGAAATTTCTACAAGCCTAAAACTTTACAACAAATATAAACATCTTCTTTAATCATGCATAAATCCCAGATTCCTGCGCATGATAATGTCGGGAGGTGTTAAATATGAGTTGTAATGGTACTCCGAACGAAAGCATAAAATGCACAGTTACCGAATGTAAAAATCATTGCAAGTCAAAGGATTATTGTTCGTTATCATCTATAACAGTAGGAACTCACGAACCTAATCCTACAATGAATGAGTGCACTGACTGCAAGTCATTTGAATTGGCATAAAAATTATGCCGTTTCAAGTAAAAAAGGCGGGATTTTACCTGCCTTTTTTACTTGACAAAAATGTGAGGTAAAATTATGGAAAACAAATTTAAATATTCGCTTGACAACAAGCGCTATCATACGTGGAACTATCATCTGCGCACAAAATTCGGCGGAAAGGTATTCAAAATCGCATTGAACGGAGGCTTCACCTGTCCCAACATAGACGGCAGCAAGGGTATCGGCGGCTGCACATACTGTCTCGGCGGCAGCGGCGACTTTGCCGGAGACCCGAGCCACGCAATCCTTACGCAGTTCGAAGAAGTCAAGGCGCGTATGCTGAAAAAGTGGCCGCACGCAAAATATATTCCTTATTTTCAGGCAAATTCTAATACATATGCGCCGCTGTCCGTATTGAAAGAACGCTTTGAACCCGTATTGAACCAACCCGATGTTGTTGGGCTTGCAGTGGCAACGCGTGCCGACTGTCTGCCGGACGATTTAATCGACTATCTTGAGGAAATCAGCCGGCGCACATATCTCGTTTTAGAGCTCGGTCTGCAAACAATATTTGACAAAACCGGCGAAAAAATCAACAGATGCCATTCCTATGCCGATTTTCTGGAGGCTTTTAAAAAACTAAAAAAACGCGGCATAAACGTATGCGTTCATCTGATACTGGGTCTTCCCGGTGAAACGAATGACATGATGTTAGAGAGTGCAAAGGCCGTGGCAAGACTTGAACCCCACTGTGTAAAGCTTCATTTGCTCCACGTTTTGAATGGTACAAAAATTGCTGACCAGTACCAAAACGGCGAATTTGAAACGCTGTCGCTCTGTGAATATGTAAACACTGTTGTAGACTGTCTTGAATATTTTTCTGAAGAAACGATAATTCAGCGGCTTACCGGCGATGGCGGCAGAGATAAGCTGATTTCGCCGCTTTGGAGTCTTAAAAAATTTGTTGTTTTAAATGAAATTGACAAAGAAATGCTGCGTCGTGACACCTATCAGGGGAAACTTTTTTCTACGATCAAAGGTTAGTAACAAAAAAGCAAGAGCCCGTATATGCACCTCGAAAGCATATCCTTTCGGGGGCATATTTTTAATGACCCTTGTGTTTTTCCTTTTTCTTTTTCTGTTTTAATTCAAATTGTCGCTCTGCCTCCGCTTCCCGCCTTTTTCCGGAATCGGCTTTTCGTGCCAGCTTCCCCTGCTCGTGCATAAGCTTAAGTGCCTGCTGAGCTTTACTTCCTATGCCTTCATTTTGCAGAGTTCTTTTGATTTTGCGCTGCAAGCGCTTAGGATTTGAGGCTTTTTCTGTATTCGTTGTTTCCTTTACCGGGGGACTGAATTTGAGATTGCCCCAATTTTTCAGAAGAAATTCATACACCTCATAATCCTTAGGCTCCGCGCCAAAAGTAATTTTGCAAACCTCGCATTCTTTTCCGTCACTCCGCTCATAAATTCCTATCCAAAAAGGTTCTTCAAACAAAACGGTAAGCGATGCTCTTTCCGCATACATGATGCAGTTCCTCCTTTATTTTTTACAGAGAACGGACAACCAAGGAGGCAGGTTACTGTCAGCTGACGCTGCATCCGGACTACCGACCGAAACTGTGTTTTATCTCTGTACTTATATTTTATAACAACTTTCCTATATGTCGACACAATTTTTCAAATTCATGTTGACTCAGAGTCAAATTTTTGCAGGATCGCATTCATAATATCCTCCGGATCGGCTTTTAACACAAGTGAAAATTCCTCACCGATTACACGCTCCGCGTCCTTAAAAAAGCGTTCGTCGGCGAGGTGAAGCTTTTTGCCGTTGTCCTCAAGCTCTTTCTTATGAATATGTATATTTTTCATCTGCTTTACCATTTCAAGCGAATCACCGGCCGACAGAATTACCTTATAATGCTCTTTTCGCATACGTTCATCATCTTCCCATCTCATGGGGTTTTTTAATACTTCCGAAATTATCCCGGCAATTTCGTCTTGTGAAAGAACTCTGCGCATTTTTCCCACCAAAGTGTCGTTATCCACCGGAACAAGTATCGTAGAATTGTCCCGGTATACCGAGTTCAAAACGTAATAGCTATGATTTTTGCCGCATACGGTTCTTTTTTCAATATCCGATATCACACAAACACCTGATGCGCCGTACAAAACCGTATCATTTACACTAAACATCAATTTCTTCTCCTTCAGCGCCCCGCGCAAAAAATAACACAAAAGCATACAATCTGCAAACATAGATTTCACAAACTATACGTTTCTTACTGTTATATTATACCACTTATCATTGTTTTTTTCAAAGGTCTTTTTAAACAATCTTCAAAAGACTTTTTTTGTGCATATTGTAAATGATGTAAAATAAAAATTGCCCCGGCAGAAAAATTCCGCAGGAGCAATCTTTCTATTTGTCTAAGCTTTTTAACAGAAACGGAATTGCGCGCTCAAATTCAACACCGTACCAATATTTTTCGCGGTCTGGTATTGTTAGTCTGATACATTCTACGGTATAGTCAGCAGCGATTTTTAATGCTTCCTGAAGAGTTTTTTCGTTCATCAGTGCTCCGACACAAGCCGATGCAAAAACGTCGCCTGTTCCGTGGAATTTGCAGTCCAGACGCTCATTAAAGTAGTAGAAAAACTCGTCCTTTTCGCTGTCGTACATCGCAACTCCAAGCTTGTCCTCCTCAAAGCTCACGCCGGTCAGAACCGTCTTTTTCGCGCCGAGTGCGGCCAGTCTTTTCAAAATATCCTCAACATATTCCTTGTCATATCCACTTTCCTTATACTCAACTCCAAGCATAAAGGATGCTTCTGTGATATTCGGTACAATAACGTCCGCCTTTGCGCAAAGTGTTGCCATATGCCTTGCAAATTCCGGTGTGAATCCGGTATACAGTACTCCGTTGTCAGCCATTGCCGGGTCAACAAAGGCAAGCGTTTTTTTAGGCTTTGCATCAATGAACTCCTTCATCTGGTCAATCTGCTCTAAAGAGCCGAGATATCCGGTATAAATCGCGTCAAAATCAATGCTTTCTCTCTTCCAGTGCGCAAATATTTTCGGAATATCTTCCGACAGATCGTGGAATGTGAAATTTTTAAATCCTCCGGTATGCGTCGACAAAACCGCTGTCGGTAAAATTGCCGCCTCAACGCCCATTGCGGAAATTATCGGCAGCGCTACCGTAAGTGAGCATTTTCCGAAACAGGATATATCCTGAATTGTAACAATTCTTTTCATAATTATGTCCTCCCAACTACAAAAAAAACCGCTTACAAAGCGGCTTTTTAATGCTTTACGCGTCAATCTTTGCAAGCTTTAGAGCAAGCTGAGATTTCTTTCTTGCAGCGTTATTCTTGTGCAGAATACCCTGCTTAACTGCCTGATCCAGCTTTCTTGTTGCTTCGTTGAACAAGGTTTTTGCCTCTGCGGCATTCTTGTTTTCGACAGCTGTGTCAAATTTTTTGATAGCAGTTTTAAGCGCTGTCTTATGCATTTGGTTAATCAGTGTCTTTTTCTGGATAACCAAAACACGCTTTTTAGCTGACTTAATGTTAGGCATATCTTTCACCTCCGAATATTTCAATACATAATACTTAAATATTCTATCACACTTACAATTAAAAATCAAGCATTTTTTTAATAATTTTCAATTTATTTTCAGTAACCCGCTTTACCCTCAAGAGAATCATCGTTTTCAATCCACTCTTTTACGTCAATAATGCGAAAATCTGACAATGTATCGCGGATTATCACCTGACGTATTCCCGAGTTTATTACCATTCTTTTACACATAGCGCAGCATGAACTGTTTTTGACCAGTGTTCCTTTTTCAACTTCAAGTCCCACAAGATAAAGTGTTGCACCTATCATTTCCTTTCTTGAAGCCGAAATGATCGCATTTGCCTCAGCATGAACACTTCGGCACATTTCATAACGTTCTCCGCGCGGAATCTGCATTTCGCGACGGATGCATCTACCCAGGTCACTGCAGTTTTTTCTGCCTCGCGGCGCTCCGACATATCCGGTTGAAATTATCTCGTCGTTATTTACTATAATTGCGCCATAGTTCCGCCTGAGACAGGTTCCGCGCTCAGCGACCGTCTGTGCAATATCAAGGTAGTAGTTATGTTTGTCCCTTCTGTCCATATGTAACACCTCATACAAGAATTTTTTTCAGATAATCCAGCGATTTATACTGTCTTTCGCTGTGATAAATAAAGTATGCCTCGGCAAGCACCGAAAGCTCGTCCCGTGTTTGTTTCGAAACGGAAAAGGAAAAAGCACGCTTGCTGTCTGCTGAAAGTATGTATTCCAGCGCCGCCCTTGCGGATTGTGAAATATGTGCGGCACCGCTTTTGCACGCTCTGCACACCGTTCCGGCAGATATGTCGAATCCGTCAAGATTTTCTGTTCCTCCGCACACGGCGCACCGCCCGGTCTGCGGCATGTATCCGGCGTACTGCATAAGTTTCAGCTCAAACACAGACTTTGCGTTTTTTATATCGGTATCACGGTATGCTACGGTATAAAGAGTATTGAGCAAAAGGCTCAGCACTCTTTTGTCGCGGTCAATATATGCATCCGACGCAAGCTCGCAAAGATAATTTGCAAGAGAAAGCTTTTCAATATCCTCGGTTATCGGATAGAAGGTATCAATTATATCAATTCCGTCAACACGGTAGATATCGCTGTTCTTTTTGTCGAGCACAAAGTCGGCAAGGCACAAAAACTGTGAGCCGGCTTTCAGGCTGCTTTTTTTGCCGCGTACGCCGTATACACATGCTGAAATCACTCCGAACTGCTCCGACAGCACTGTCAGCATACAGTTTGATTCGCCATAGTTTGCCCTTCTTGTAATAATGCCCCTTGTTTTGCAGTTTCCCATCGTCCTTCTCCGTCCGCGCCATCCGTCATTTTGTATGACAGATAATCGTCAATACTGCCTGTTTTTTCAAACGACTGCCATGACTTTTCCTTTTTATCCATTGATTTTTACCCCCTGATTTTCTTATACGATTAGGGTTGGTAAATTTAATCATCTTTATACTGTCACTTTTTGGCTAAGCTTCGTATCCAAAATTCTTTATCATTCTGTCAGAGTTGCGCCAGTCATTTCTGACCTTTACCCATAGTTCAAGATAAACCTTTTTGTCCAGCATCTGCTCGATATCCTTTCTTGCCAGCTGACCTATTTTTTTCAACATTTCTCCGTTTTTTCCGATAATAATTCCCTTATGGCTCGCCTTTTCGCAGTAAATTGTTGCAAAAATATTGGTTATGTTTTCCTTTTCCTGCATTTTGTCAATTTCTATCGCGATTCCGTGAGGAACCTCTTTATCCAGCTGCCACAGCATTTTTTCTCGGATTATTTCGGCAGCAATCTGTTTTTCCGGCTGGTCGGTCACCATATCGTCATAATAGAATTTCGGTCCCTCATGCAGATTTGCTTCAATTTCCTCTAAAAGCAAATCTACACCGTCTCCTGTCTTTGCACTGACCGGTACAATTGCCGCAAAATTATGCAAATTTGAATAGTCGGCAATAAGCGGTAACAGCGCGTCCTTTCGCACCGCGTCCACTTTGTTCAGCACTAAAATCGCTGGTACTCCGGTTTTTCCGATGTTTGACGCAATTTCGCGCTCCATGTCTGCAATAGGTCTCGTTGCGTCCACCACAAAAAGCACAACATCCATTTCGTTCATGGACTCGTTCGCAACCTTTACCATAAACTCGCCCAGCTTGTTATGAGGCTTATGAATCCCCGGTGTATCGGTGAAAACTATCTGACATTCCTTTGTTGTATAAATCGCAAGTATTTTATTCCGCGTAGTCTGCGGTTTGCTTGATATAATTGCTATCTTCTGTCCTGCAACAGTGTTTAAAAGCGTTGATTTCCCTACATTTGGCATACCTATTATGGCAGCAAATCCGGACTTAAATTTTTTTGACATTTTTCCCTCCATGTACTACAAAAAATATGTCCAAAACCCCTAAAGCAAGGCATGGAACAAGAATTTTTATATCGGTAAATATATGTAATAGCGTTTCGCCTATTCTGTCCACACTGCCGAAAAGACAGACTCCGACCGCCACTGCGCCTGCCGCAAAAACCAGTACTGCGCTCGCCGCGGCATCCTTTGCAATCTTTGCCGACGGTAGAATTTTGTCGGTAGCGGTATCAACAGCACGTTCAACAGCGGTGTTTATAAGCTCTGCCGAAATTACGGCGGAAATCTGCAAAATCAGAATTGCCCACTTTTCTGCTGAAATTTCATAAAAATACGCAAAAACCATTATAAGATTTGCTATAGCGATATGAAAGCGCAGATTGCGCTCGCTTTTTACCGAAGCTATAATTCCCTCAAGGGCATACAAAAAGCTCATATCAAACCTCACGTGTCAGACCGAGTTTGTTTAAAATCTCGTCCTGCTTTGCAAACATAGTTTTTTCATCCTCTTTGCTGTCAACATGGTCATATCCCAAAAGGTGCAGCATAGAATGAACGGTAAGAAAAGCCATTTCTCGCTTGAAGCTGTGACCAAACTCCTTTGCCTGTTCAGCTGCTCTTTCGGCCGAAATGACAATGTCGCCGAGAAGAATATCCTCGCCGTCCACGTCATATTCTGAGTCGATTATATTGCCGTTCTCATCAAAATACAGCATGGGAAAAGACAGCACGTCCGTCGTACTGTCGATATTTCTGTACTTCTTGTTAAGCTCGCGAATCTGCTCATTGTCTGCAATGGTCACACTGACCTCTGCATTAAAGTCACAATTTTCATATTCAAGGCTCGCTTCAATTACCTTTTTCAGCACGTCTTCTATTTCTGGAGTTATGTCAACCGTACTTTGCTCGTTTTCCATTATTATCTTTGTCATTTCTACGTTTTTTCTCCTGTTCGGTATCGTATTTTTCATATGCCTTGATAATCTTCTGCACAAGCGGATGACGCACAACGTCCTTTTCGGTCAGAATAGAAAACTCTATATCTTCTATATTTTTAAGCACGCGCTGCGCAACCTTAAGGCCCGACTTTTTGCCGTCCGGAAGGTCAATTTGTGTTATGTCACCTGTCACCACCGCTCTTGAACCGAAGCCTATACGTGTCAGAAACATTTTCATCTGCTCGGGAGTTGTATTCTGCGCTTCGTCAAGGATTATGAATGCATTGTCAAGCGTTCTGCCGCGCATATATGCCAGCGGCGCAACTTCAATCATGCCCTTTTCCTGATAGCGTGCAAAGCCTTCGCCACCCAACATTTCGTACATTCCGTCATACAACGGACGCAGATACGGATCAACCTTGTTCTGCAAATCACCCGGCAAAAATCCGAGTTTTTCGCCAGCTTCCACCGCAGGCCGTGTCAGTATTATCCTGCTGACCTCTTTGTTTCTGAGGGCCGTCACCGCCTTTGCAACCGCAAGATACGTCTTTCCAGTTCCGGCAGGACCTATACCGAAAACTATCGTGTTTGTTTCTATAGCTTCAACATATTTTTTCTGTCCGAGAGTTTTAGTCTTTATCGGATTTCCCTTATGATTCACTGCGATACAGTCGTCACCCAGAAGCTTTATATCAAAGCCGCCGTTTTCCTGCACCATTGTGATTGCGTACAGAATCTTCTGCTCGTCTATCGTTTCGCCCTTATTTATAATCTGCATAAGGGTGTTTATTACCGCGCCCGCTTTTTCGATATTGTCCTCTTCGCCCGAAATCTTAAGCATATTATCGCGCGAAGTTATCGCTACTTCAAGGCTTTTTTCAAGCAGCTTTATATTCGCGTCAAAGCTGCCGAAAAGACTTGCAAGATCAATCTCTTGCGGTATCTCTATCTGTCTTTGGTTCAATCGTTGTCACCTCTGTAATTTCTCTTTCTGTGCCTGCCTGCTCGATAAATTCCATTTTCAGGGTTATCTGAAGCGTTTCGCTGTCAATTTCCTTTACGTCTAATTGCTCCGAAATCTTCTGCGACTGCGGCAAAAGCTCCTTTGCAATCTGAGCTTCAAGCTCCCGCTTTGCAAGTTCTTCGGTCGTTTCCCTCGAAATCGGCTCTTTTATTATCTGAAATTCAGCATAGTTTTCTCGGCGCAGACCTATGCCGATAAAATTATTTCTTCCGATTTTGGCATCAAAATCCTTTATATTTTTGTCATAACTTACGGAATTTATGTTCTTTTTTAAATAAAGTGGAAACTCCCACTTAAAAAACTTAAGAGTAAAATAGCTTTTCTTTTTGCCCGTATAAGTCTTATAGCAATAATTCTGAGTATATGTTCCGCGTTTTACATGTACGGTATGAAGCTCTAGCGTTGCCTTGGAATGAGTCGCATATCCGCCCTTTTCTTCAAAATCATATCTGCCCGAAACAACCGTCTGACCAGCAACAACCGTTTCACCGTTTTCGACAAGGCATTTACCGCGCTTTGTAATAACGCGTTTCACTACTCCGTCACGTATGGCAACAATATCGCACGGCACATCGGGATCGAAAACCTCCGGTGGAATGATATTCTGCCTTATGTCAACAACGGCTTTTGTCCCGCGTATATACACCCATGCCCAGCATATACCGTCGGTATGATTAAGAATAATATTTTTCATTTCGAGCGGTGTCTTAAGGTTTTTTTTAAGCACTCCCGGCTTGAGGCCGGCAAGCTCAGCAGCCGCTTCAAGCTGCCCTATGTCAATGTTTTCGGCACCTTCATATTCCACTGACCAGATGAAATGCGAACTGACCGTAAACAACAGAACAAAAGCCAGCATACCAAAAAGAAATGCTTTGCGTTTTTTTAGCCGTTCAATCAAAAATGCCAGTCCGTGTCGTTCCTCGACATGAATGCGTGCCCTTATTGGCAAGTGTCTCAGCAAAAAAAAGTCGTCAAGATCCAACTCGGCAAAAAAACTATCATCGCAAAATATCATTTTCCGCGGTTTTATATCCATTTTCAGAAGTTCATTCAAAAACTCCTCTTTATTATTGCCCTTTACTGACAGTATAACATATCCGCGTACAAAATGGAAGATTTTTATGAAAAACAATTAAAAAAACCTCCGTTTAAATCAGTTTTACAGCTGAAATTTTTCCGGACAGGATTATGTTTCCGTCGCCTATAGCATTAATTTCAAAGCCCGTACCCGAAATTTCTATAATCCCCGACTTATATTTAAGTCTTATGATTTCGGATTTATATTCAATCAGCTTCAGATAATTTTCAACATATATCTGTTTGTCTCCCAAAACTATAATCTTTGGGATCTCAAGTGAAACATCATACGGGAGTTCAAAGGCGTCCGAAATTTTCTTTGCGATGTCCAAAAAAATCACCCCTCAAAACAATTTATATGCTATATTTGCTGTTATAATGTCATAATCATGATATGGGGGTGCTTATATGAAAAAATTTCTTCCGTACTATCTCGTTACATATCTGGTTGTTCTAATGATGATTTATCCGCAGGATTCCATACTGTATGCAAGGCAGGCAATGAACCTGTGCTATGAAATAATTGTCCCTTCGCTGTTTCCGTTTTTTGTATGCTCTGGACTTTTGATATATTCCGGCTTTTCAGAAAAGCTTTCGCATCTGTGCCGTCCGATCATGAAGCCGCTGTTTAACGTAAACGGCTGCGGCGCGGCGGCGCTTGTGCTCGGCACCATCAGCGGATACCCATTGGGAGCCGTGACCGCATGTCAGCTTTACGATGCCTCATATCTTTCAAAATCCGAAACCGAACGACTGCTTGCCTTCTGCAACAATTCGGGTCCTCTGTTCATTCTGGGTGCTGTCGGAACTGCGGTCTACAACAGTCCGAAAATCGGCATTATGCTCTACTGCGCACACATAGCCGCCGCGCTGACAGTCGGAATCATATTCCGTTTTTATGCAAAAGAAAAACACTCCGCACCTGATTTTGAGATTACACAGCCCGAACTCACCTTCCCAGAAGTGTTTTCAAATGTTCTCTCAAATTCAATAAGCAGTATACTGACTGTCTGTGGCGCGGTAATATTTTTCAGCGTAATTTCAAACATAATTGTTTCGCAGCTACCGTCACGCGGAATCCTCCGGACTTTGATAATAGGAATTTCCGAACTTACCAACGGCGTAAAAAGCATATCCGAGCTGCCGGTTACGCTTTTTAACAAACTGGTCATGTCGGCATTTGTTGTCGGCTTTGCCGGAATATGTGTACATTTGCAGGTTATGGCGGTCGCAGCACAGCGGCAGCTTACTCTAAAGCCGTATATCGTAGGCAAAATTCTCCACGGATTCATCGCTGCCGCATATACAATGATACTCTTCAAATTGTTCCCGGTTACAGAATCGGCTTTCAAAAACAATGCTCCGAAAATGCCCGCAGGCTTTTGTATGAGCTCGCTCTATTCAGTCATATCGATAATATTCTTCGCAGTGCTCGCATGGCTGTTTATATTTTTCGGCAGAGCGTTTGCGAAAAACAAAAAAGTAAGCTGTAAAATTAACGCATTGTAAACCGCACAAAAAAGAGATATGGTTTAACAGCCATATCTCTCAAGTTTCCAGTTTTAATCCCAAAGTAAGAGATTACGCTCTGTACTTTTCAAAGCATTCGCTGCAGTAAACCGGTCTGTCATTTTTCGGCATAAACGGAACTTTGTCCACTTTGCCGCAATCCGCGCAAGTAATTTCATACATTTCCTTGTTCTGCTTCATGCTGTTCTTTCTTGCAACTCTGCATTCCTTGCAGCGTGTAGGCTCGTTCTGAAAGCCCTTTTCAGCATAAAATTCCTGCTCGCCCGCTGAAAAAATAAATTCTTTTCCGCAGTCCTTACAGATTAAAGTTTTGTCTTCGTACATTTTAAATTCCCTCACTTTGAATTAGTTAAAAAATTTCTTTCTCCGTCTGAAAGGACTTGCACCCTTATCCATGCCTGGCATCGCTTTACTTTAAGCTACAAACGGTTATTCGTCGCCCAGCTCGAGCAGGAGCTTTTTCTTGATGCGCTGCAAAGCATTGTCTATGCTTTTGCGTGGTTTCCCGACCAGCGCCGCAATTTCGTCATATGACATTCCGTCGGTGTAGTACATAAAAACCTGAAGTTCAAGCTTGCTTAGGGCTTTATTGATTTTGTACTCCATCACATTAAGATTTTCCTGTCCGATAATAATTTTTTCGGGATCTTGATGCTCGTCACGCATAACGTCAAGCTCTTCGACAGGTTCGGATCCCTCTCCCGCACTATCAAGCGAAACATAGGAATTGAGCGGAATATGTTTTTTACGAGTTGCCGCCTTTATAGCGGTAAGAATCTGTCGCGATACGCACAGACCGGCAAAATTCTTAAACGAGACGCCGGATGAAGGCTTAAATTCTCTTACTGCCTTATAAAGTCCTATCATACCCTCTTGAATAATGTCGTCCTTTTCCGCCCCGACCAAAAAATATGCGTTTGCCCTTGAATACACATAGTTGCGGTAACGCGCAATTATGTGGTCAAGCGCAAATTCATCGCCGCCTTGCGCCAAAGAAACAACCTCTTCGTCTGAAAGCTTGCAATATGACTTTTCCTTGCTGGCACCCATTTCGCAATACCTCCACCCATCGACCATAATTGCATTATATCATTTATAATATATTATGTCAAGCTAATTTTTATATATTTTTAACAATATCGGATATATTTGCACCATATTTTTTATAAAAAATTGATAATTTGTTAATTTTCGACAGTAATTATATGTATTTTTTGTGTAAAAGTTGATTTTCTGTTTGCTCTGTGATATACTTGTTACATAATTTATTCGGAGGAACTGTATGAAAGGAATTTCAAAAATAATCGAAAAAAAATTCGGCGATTTGATTTTTTCGCTTATCTGCGGCATGGTATATTTTATAATCGCACTGTATTTTATTCTGAACCACACAAATACCGGCGGCGGATTTTTAGCGCTCTCCTTTTCACCTGCAATAATATGCGGCATGGCATTGGTGATACTTAAAACCATTCGACGCCTGCGCGACGAAGAAGCATTCGGCAAAATCAACATGCTTATTTATGCTCACATTCTCCTTTCCTTAGTCAGCATCATACTTCTTTTGGGCATAATTTTTTAAAATGCAAAAACAGACAGGCGCAAATGAGATGCACCACTTTGTGCATAGATTACAAATAATACTTGCACCATCGCGGTCAGGGATATATTTAAGTTTCACCATCTCTTTTTTCTATTCTTTAATATGCTGGTCAGTCTATTGGCATAAAATTTTCCCTATGATTGAACAGAACAAGTAAAAACGAACATAAGAAAAAATACCATCCTATGATAGAATAATATAAACTACCATAGGAGTTTTTTTATGCCGATAGAATACAGACCATGAAAAATATATAGTGGACTTAAAATCGCAAGATTTAACATTACGGTAAATCGTAGAAAAGCCGGGTTTTAGTCGAGAACAGGCAAAAAATTTTTCAAACGAAAATAAAAAATGAAAAACGCTTGCGGCGGGAATAGCATTGAGACAAAATGGACGACCGACTAAGGACCAAATCAAAAAACGGGTTACGGATATTTCATATATCTAAACAAATCAAGTATATTTGTACCCATACACCATCAGAGATTATCCATTTTTACAATGATGAAAGAATTCATCTAAAAACAAAACTGACTCCGCTAAAAACGAAGCCAGTATGCTACTTAAAATTTAATATCGCTTGCCATATGGGCTTTTTGTACTGTCTGCACAAACCGAGGCAGTTCACATATACCATAGATGGGGCTTTTACTTTACATTTTTACCGCTCCCGTTCAAAGCAACCACTCCAAACCTTTTTTTATTACATAGCTTCAAACATATCTCTGAGGCGACCT
The DNA here is from genome assembly GCA_029007725.1 of Bacillota bacterium. Lineage (GTDB taxonomy): Bacteria > Bacillota > Clostridia > UBA1381 > UBA1381 > UBA1738. The sequence continues at coordinate 28,322 of JAQXIJ010000082.1, forward strand.
GCCGCAGACGCCAGATTTTTTATACCGTCAAAAATATTTTCATCATTTCTTCCGTTAAGATACTGATCTGCCTCCAGCGTCATATATCCTTTATATCCGCTCTTTTTAAGTGCCTCTAAAACCCTATTAAAGTCAATATACATTGAAAACGGTATCTGGTGCGAATCATGTTTCCGGTCATTATCATGCACATGCAACGCACAGAGTCTGTCGCCCAAAGCAGTTATCATTTCTACGGCGGAAGTGCCTATTCCCTGCATTTCGGCATGACCTATGTCAAGACACGCACCGAAAAATTCATCGTTTACCGCGTCAAGATGCGCATTAAAACTATCTGGAGTGGCGCATGCCGCAAAGTCGGCCTCGTCCTTTTCATTGTTCCAGCTCCACATATTTTCGGTAGCTATTTTAACTCCGCATTCTCTTGCAAACGGCAAGAGCTCAAGGAACATCTCCGCATTTTCCTCAGCACTCTTGTTGTTGTCCGGATGAATTACGCATATTTTTCCACCAGCCTCCGCCGTACATTCGATTGCGCGCTCAAGATATGCCCGAATCTCTTTTATATAAACCGGAAACGGTGCGTGCGACTGATTGCAGACAATGCCATTATCAAGTCCAATTTGCTTTAATTTTCTTGAAAAAGCAAGGTACTCTCTTGATGCCAGCGGATGACCCTCGTCAATCAGCTTACCCGAGCTCCAGTCAAATCTCGCCATTGCAAACATGGAAAAATCCCATGCATCAAAGCCTGCCTTTGCAACATACTCCACCGTTTTTTTCTCACCTATTATTTTTGCAGCCGAACCTATTTCGGTTGAAATTTTCATTTACCCACCTCATGTTGTTTTAGATATATAGCTTGTGAATAACCTCATTATATATCACACCGAAATTCATGTCAACCCCAAGCTGACTTCTACCTTTTTTAATTCAACATTCACATTCGAAAAATGACTGGAAAACAAACAGGCGCTTCCGGTCTTTTGCGCCAACCTGTCTGAATTGCAGCTTGGTGGCATATATAATCATTTTTATTCTTCTTTTAAGCTTCTTTTCCAGCTTAAATGCAGTGGTTTTTTCGCCAGAATTTTATATATGTGTCCGACCTATGGTTCTTACCGTTACGTACAACGCTTTTTCTTTTCTAAAAAGTTTCAAAAAACATAATCTGCACACCTGCCGTGTTGCGATATAAGCGTTGGGGTTAAACATAAGACAATGCAAGAACTTAAAACGCGTGATATACACCTTCCTTTAATATCGGTACTTTTTATATTCTTAACCCTAAAAGCCGTCTTGCGCAAAGGCGCCGAAAACTCTTATTCTTTATTGCTATTTTCTTGCATCAAGCGGCACATATGGGGTATGTTTCGCAACATTTTTATATGCCGGACGCACGATTTTGCTCGAATTCATAAGCTCCTCTATCCTGTGTGCGCTCCAGCCAGCAATTCTTGCAATCGCAAAAATCGGTGTATACAGCTCAAGCGGAAGCCCAAGCATACTGTATACAAATCCGGAATAGAAATCCACATTTGCACTTACCGGTCTGTTTCTCTTCTCTCTTAAAAGCTCTGGAGCAATTTTTTCAACCAACTGATAGAGAGCAAGCTCTTTTTCCATACCTTTTTCTTTTGCAAGATTGCCAACAAAATGCTTAAGTATCGTTGTTCGAGGGTCGGACAGTGAATATACTGCATGACCGATTCCGTATATAAGTCCGCTGTGGTCAAATGCCTCTTTATTAAGAATTTTTTCCAGATATGCGCGAATCTCGTCTTCGTCCTCCCAATCTTTAACATTTTCTTTAATTTCCGAGAACATTTCTACAACTTTTTTGTTTGCGCCGCCATGCTTTGGTCCTTTAAGCGAACCCAAAGACGCTGCAACAGAAGAATATGTATCGGTTCCCGACGAGGACACAACATGAGTTGTAAAGGTTGAATTGTTTCCGCCGCCGTGCTCCGCCTGAACCACAAGGCACAAATCGAGAAGCTTGGCTTCAAGTTCAGTATATTTGGTATCAGGACGCAGAGTATAAAGTATGGTTTCCGCAGTGGACAGATTCGCCGGCGGTGTATGTATAAACAGGCTGTGACCTTTGAGATAGTGGTTGCATGCCTGGTAGCCATAAACCGACAAAAGCGGGAAAATCGCAATTAGCTGCAGGCTTTGGCGCAGAACATTTTCAATAGACGTATCGTCTGCCCTCTTGTCATATGAATACATGGTAAGCACGCTTCGGGCAAGAGTATTCATCATATCGCTTGACGGCGCTTTCATAATTATATCGCGCACAAAGGTAGTCGGAAGCAGGCGGTATTCGACAATTACGTGCATAAATTCTTCAAGCTGCTTTTTGTTCGGCTGCTCACCGAAAAGAAGCAGGTAGACAACCTCCTCAAAGCCAAAGCGATTGTCCTTTGTAAAGCCGTCCACAATCTGCTCGATATCAACTCCGTGATAGTACAGCTTTCCCTCGCAGGGAATCATCTCTCCGTCATCAATAGTGTACGACTTTACCTCTCCTATTTCCGTCAATCCCGTCAAAACACCTCTGCCGCTCTTATAACGCAGACCTCTTTTAACTTCATATTTATCGTAAAGCTCCGGGTCGATGTGACCGTTCTCAATACATTTTTGAGCCAGCTTTTTGATTTCGGGTTCAAGATGTGTAAACTTATCCATGTTTTTATTCTCCTTGTTATTTTTTTATGGAAAATGCAAGCTTAAGCGCAAGTGTGCGCAGACTTACATATCTTTTCTTCATTTTTTCGGCAAGAATCACACTCTCCAGTGCATCGACAGCCTTTTTTTCGTCCATCATTCCAGTAAGCCGAATCATGTCATCAATCAGGTCATAATTTACCGCAATTTCGCGCATATCATTCTGAATCAGCATAATATCGCGCAGAAAGCTCTTCCAAAATTCAAGCACTTGCCCTGCTTTGTCATTGTTTTCTTCAAGAAATTCCGCAATTTTGTACGCATCCGAAAGACGCGGCGAAAGCAGGTTTTCCATCTGTTCAAACGCGGTCCTCCTAAGCGGCATAAAGTCCTCGTCCGACAAAATTTCTTCCGCTTTTCCGATAACTCCGTCACAGTAGCACACTAAAAAATCAATATTTTCTGCACTTTTTGGATAGTGTGATTTAAGATATTCCGCCGCCGCTTTTTTCGGCACATGATTAAAGCGTATCACGCAACAACGTGAACGGATTGTTTGCAAAAGCGTTTCGTTGTTTTCAGCCAGAATCACAAATATCGCGTACTGTGGCGGCTCCTCAAGCACCTTTAAAAACGCGTTTTGCGCCTGCTCGTTCATTCTGTCACCGTCGGTTATTATATACACCTTTTTTTCGCTTTCGTATGGTTTGGTGTAGGCGTCGGCTGCCACTCTGCGAATTTGGTCAACTGTAATTCCGCTTTTGTCCTTCTGCACGGAAACATGATATATATCCGGGTGAGTTCCCGCCTTTGCCATAATACACGCGCCGCACCGTGTGCACGGCACACTGTCATGGTTTTCGCAAACCAAAGCATTTGCAAACAGATTTGCAGCTGAAAGTGTCCCGACTCCGCGCTCTCCTTCAAAAATATACGCGTGCTGAACATGACCTTGACGAATATTGTTTATTAAGTTGTTCATAAGTGCGGTATGCAGAATCTCGTAGCCGTACATTGATCAATCCTCTATTCTATAGCATTTTTTTGCATTTTCGCAGGTCAGGCGCTCAACCTCCTCCGCCGTCATCTCCTTTATTGCCGCAAGCGTTTCGGCAACAAAATGGATATATGACGAATTGTTGCGTTTTCCCCTGTTCGGCTCCGGCGCAAGATACGGGCAATCGGTTTCGAGCACAATTCTGTCAATCGGAACGTACTTTGCAACCTCTTTTGCGCGGCGGTTATTCTTGAAAGTCAGCGTACCTCCGAATGCGATATACATGCCCCAATCAAGAATTTCCGCAGCCATTTCGCAGCTGCCGGAATAGCAGTGAAAAATCCCTCCGGTTTTTGAAACATCTCCGGCACGCAGAATATCCATGCAATCCTTATGTGCGTCGCGATCATGAATAATTACCGGCAGGTTTACTTCCTTTGCCAGTTCAATATGACGGGCAAACCACTTTTTCTGCAAATCCTTTGACACATCGTCGTAATGATAGTCAAGCCCTATTTCGCCTATCGCCTTGACCTTTGGGTGTTTTGCATAGCTTTTCAATACGTCCATGTCCGCCTCAGTCAGATTTTCGACCTCCTCGGGGTGAACGCCAACGCTTGCAAAAACAAACGGATAGCGTTCCGCAATCGGAATTATTTTTTTTACCGATTCAATAGAATCGCTTACGTTCATGATATATGCAACATCATCTTCCGGCATTGTGTCCAAAAGCTCAAATCTGTCAGCGTCAAACTGCGCATCATTATAGTGTGCGTGTGAATCAAATATCATTTCATATTATCTCCTAAAACCAAAAATGGCGCATAAGCGCTATTATAACTCCAAGCACAGCTCCTGCAAAAACCTCTTTCGGAGTATGTCCCAAAAGCTCCTTGAGTCGTTTGTCGGTTTTTGCATAATCCGATTTTTCCCATTCGGCAACTAACTTGTTCAAAATTCGTGCCTGCTGACCGGCAGCTCGTCTTACTCCTGCTGCGTCATACATGACAACCAGCGCCAAAACAGTTGCAATAGCAAATTCCGGGCCGGCGAATCCGCGTTCCAAGCCTACTGCGGTCGCAAGACTCGTGACAAAAGACGAATGCGAACTGGGCATTCCTCCCGAGCCGACAAAACGCCTAAAATCTATCCGCTTATCTTTTATAAGTGTAAAAATCACCTTTAACAGCTGTGCCGTAAACCACGAAATCAGGCAGGTTATCAGCACGCCGTGTCTCCAAAACTCCATACTATGCCTTTCTGCTTATCAGCGTTTCTGCAAGGTTAATCAGTTCTCCTCTGTTTTCAAAAACAGCCAGTGAATCAATGGCTTTTTGTGTATATTTGTTTACCATGTCGCGTGATTTTTCAAGTCCGCACAGAGTTATGTATGTGGACTTATGGTTCGCCGCATCGCTGCCTATTGGCTTTCCCAAGTCCGCCTCACTGCCGGTTACGTCAAGAATATCGTCCTGAATCTGAAAAGCTATACCGAGGTTTAAGCAAAAAGAATCCACAGCCGCTGTCTGATCCTCTTCTGCCTCCGCCAGAATTGCGCCAATAACACCGGCACTTCTTATAATCGCCCCGGTTTTTAAGCTATAAAGATATTTCAATAGCTCCATATCCTCATTTCTGCTTTCGATGTCCACTACCTGACCGCCTATCATGCCCTCAGTGCCGGAAGATTGCGCAAGAGCAGAAATCGCACGCAGTACTGTCTTTTTGCAGACTCCCGGTACATCGTATTCCGACACAATCTCAAAAGCCTTGTTAAGCAGCGCATCACCTGCAAGAATTGCTATTCCCTCACCGAAAACCTTATGATTTGTCGGCTTTCCTCGGCGCAAATCGTCATTATCCATTGCTGGTAAATCGTCATGAATCAGCGAATAGGTGTGTATCATCTCTATCGCACAGGCAAACGGCAACGCAATTGCAGGGTCTGCGCCGCACATCTTTGCCGTCATAAGCATAATAACGGGGCGCAGCCTTTTTCCTCTGGCAAACAGGCTATATTCCATAGCCTCATAAATTTTCTTCTGAGGCTTATCCTCAAACTTCATGTATGCATGAAGCGCTTTTTCCGTCATTTCTATATATTTCTGCATAGTCTATTCCTCATTTGTAACAAAATCCTGTTTTTCTCCGTTTATCAAGACAGAAACACGTTTTTCTGCCTTATCAAGCATTTCATTACACTTTTTTGAAAGCTTTATCCCCTTTTCAAACATATCAAGGCTCTCTTCAAGAGTTGCGTCACCCTTTTCAAGCTTTGCAACTATTTCTTCAAGCTGTTTTATTGATTCTTCAAACACGAGTACTTCCTCCAATCATTTTACAATACATTCCGCTGCGCCGTCGGCAAATTTTATTGTAAATTCGCTTCCGCTCGTCATTTCCGAAGCCGTTCGTATAACCGTGCCATCCGGCTTTTCGGCAACCGCATATCCGCGTGACATTACCGCAAGCGGACTTAGGGTGTCCAGCTTTGCACACGCGTTTGACAGCTGCTTTTTTCTATCCGACATAGAAAGTGAAAACGAATTTTCGACACGCCGCAAAAGGTTATCTATCTTTTGGCGGTAATCGTCTATTCTTCCCTGAGGTGTGCTGAGCGTCAGCTTTTCCACATACAGGCGCATGTTTTTTATAAGATTAATTTCCGATGTTTTAAGGCTGTTTTCCATCATGGAAATTTTCGAAATCAGCTCAATTTGCGACGGAACCGCAATTTCCGCTGCTGCAGACGGCGTAGGTGCTCGCATATCCGCAACAAAATCGGCAATTGTGAAATCGGTTTCATGGCCTACCGCCGAGATTATCGGTATCTCGGAATCATATATTGCTCTTGCAACGACCTCCTCATTAAACGCCCACAGATCCTCAATGGAGCCGCCGCCGCGGCCGACTATAAGCGTGTCTGCTGCCTTGGTTTTATTAAAATATTCAATTCCCTCCACTATGTTAGGTGCTGCTGATGCACCCTGAACCAGCGACGGAAAAATTATTATTTCACAATAAGGATAGCGGCGTGTAATTACATTTATAATGTCACGCACGGCAGCTCCTGTTGTCGCCGTCACAACCCCGACTCTTTCGGGATACTTCGGAATCGGCTTTTTGTGCTGTGCATCAAACAGACCTTCCTGTTCCAGCTTCTTTTTCAGCTGTTCATATGCTATATACAACTCGCCTATACCGTCGGGAGTCATTTCGTTTATATACAGCTGATATGTTCCGCTCTGCTCATACACGCCTATTCTGCCGCGTGCCAGAACTTTCATTCCGTCCTCCGGATTAAACAAAAGATGTGCCGCGGCACTTTTGAACATAACAGCCTTGAGTACTCCGCCTTCATCCTTTAATGTTATATACAAATGTCCCGAATAGTGCTGTTTAAAATTAGAGATTTCGCCCTTTATCCAAATATCGTTTAAAACAGGCTGACCGTCAACCACGCGTTTCAAATATGCGTTAAGCTGACTGACCGTTGCAATAATCGGTTCCATATCCGTCCCCTTTCATTAAACCAAATCGCCCCGTACTTGCTCATTTGCACCCATTCGGCACAGTTCTGCGATGCCGACGGCATTGTCAGAGGAAAGCTCAGGCGATGCAAACATTACACGCGCATTTATATTTTCCGAAAGATATTTGCGCAAAAACGTATTTGATGCCACCCCACCGACAAAAAGCACATTTTTGCAGTCCGCGGCGGAAACCGCCTTTGCAAGGCTTTCTCCGATAAATTCAATTACCGACCGCGCCAAAACCGCCCTGTCCTCTGTTTCAGTCATAGAAAGAGCTTTTGTTTCAATCCCCGAAAAATTCATAAACGAACCGTCTACCGAGGTTTTAAAGCCGAGAGTTTTGCTTGTCGAAAGACTCAGATCGTCTAGTTCTTTTCCACATGGAAATTTCATTCCGAGCTTTACACCAAGACGGTCAATCAGCTGCCCTGCTGAAATATCCTTTGTTCCGCCGATAATATCCGCAGCAAAATGGTTGTTTTTATAATGGCAGCTTAAAATCTCGGTTGTGCCTCCCGACAGATGAACCGTCAGAAAATCTTCTCCAAGCAAATTAAAAAATTCTCCCGATATTATTCCTGACATTATATGCCCGTCCTGATGGGAATATTCAAACAGCGGCACGCCGAGAGATTTTGCAATCACTCTTGCAAAGCTGTTTCCCACAATAAAAACCGGCATATATGAGTTCTCCCTGTTTCTGGGCTTTGTTGAAACGCCAACCGCCTTTACATCAGTCATATCTATGTCAAGCATTTCAAACAGCTGTGGCAGCTCCTTAAGATGAACAAACACACCGTCCGACTGACGTATGCCGCGCATACCCTCTTTGACATCAATAATTTTTCGCAGATTTATCTCTTTTGCACCCGATACCGCAACGGAGGTTGTGTAGTTGGATGTATCTATCCCAATGTACAGACTCATTTCCGTACCACACTCGCAAGCACACCGTTTACAAAGGATGATGAATCCGGCTCATCGAACTTTTTCGCAAGTTCTACCGCCTCGTTAATCGCCACCTTGTCCGGCACGTCTTCAACATACTTTATTTCATAAATTGCAAGCATCAGAACGGCTCTTGCTACCTTTGAAATCCTTTCTATCTTCCACCTGTCGGCAAGATTAGCACTGATTATTCCGCGCAGTTCGTCCTCATTGTCCATTACTCCCAGAACGACATTTTTTATATACGGCATTGCCTCGGCAGATGCCGGAAGCTCGTTCAAAAGATTATCAAACAAAAAATCAACATCGTCCTTATGCTGATTCAGCTCAAAAATAAGCTTGAATGCCTCGCATCTTGCCTGGCTTCTCGAAAGTTTACTGCTCATACCTATACCTCATCATTACAAAAAAATTCCGAGCACTTTGCACACTGCTACTATTTTATTATACCCTTTTGACATCAAAAAAGCAAGGCATATTACGCAAAAAGCGTTTTTTTGATTAAAATATTGACTGTTTGTGTAAAATATGCTAATATGGCTATACTTAAAGTATACGGATGTTCCGACAAATGCGTGTGCCTGACCTATCATTCGGTATACGTTTTTCAGCGCCCGTTTTTATTATGAAAGGTTTTTTATTATGCATTTTTTATTGGTAACGGTATTATTCATTATCGGTCTTGTCCTGATAATCAAGGGCAGCGACTTTTTCGTCGACGCGGCGGCATGGTTTGCAGAAATTTCCGGCATACCCAAATTCATTGTCGGCGCGACGGTCGTAAGCTTTGCCACGACTCTGCCGGAGCTTTTGGTATCTCTTTTTGCATCGCTTCAGGGCAAAAATCTTATGGCTGCCGGAAATGCGGTCGGTTCGGTCACGGCTAATATAGGGCTTATCATGGCCATATCAATTGTCTGTATTCCGGCGGTGGTCAAGCGAAACGAGCTTGCATTCAAAGGCATTCTGATGGCAATCTGCTGTGCATTGCTTCTGGTGTTTGCCCGAACCGGAAACTTCGGGATTTTACCGAGTGTTGTAATGCTGTTCATATTCGCGGTGTTCATGACAGAAAACATAGCAGCGGCAAAAAAATCAATAACCGAAACAGAAACTGTTTCATCAACAAAGAAGGAAAAGCTCGAAAACCTTATAAAATTCATCATAGGTACAGCCGGAATAATTGTCGGCGCACAGCTGCTTGTTGATAATGGCACGGAAATAGCACGTATGCTCGGTGTTTCTGATGGAATAATAGCAGTAACTCTGATTGCCGTCGGCACTTCGCTTCCAGAGCTTGTGACAACGATAACCGCAATAATCAAAAAGCAGTCATCACTCTCAATCGGCAACATAATCGGCGCAAACATAATTGACCTTTCGGTAATTCTTCCGGTATGCTCGTTGGTGGCAAAAGGAAACACGCCGATTGCACTCCAAACATATGCTCTTGACATTCCGGTCTGTCTTGCTATAATACTGATAGCGATTGTTCCGCCGCTAATAACAAAAAAATTCAGCCGTATCCAGGGAGTTGTTCTTCTCGTCTCCTATGCGACATATATAGTATACGTTTGTGCGGCGATGTAAAAAAAGGAGTGTTTTGTATGATTTATGTACTGTTGGCCGATGGGTTTGAGGACATTGAGGCTCTCGAGCCTGTAGATATTCTGCGCAGAGCTGAAATTCCGGTAAAGACGGTTGGTGTTGAATCTAAAACCGTTGTTGCTTCACACAAGACCAGCGTCAATGCGGACATCACCATTGACGAAGTAGAGAAAGATGATATGACCATGCTCGTTCTTCCGGGAGGCATGGGGCACAAACATCTTGACGAATCGGAAAAAGTCGAAGAACTGATAAGCTATGCTGCAGGGAACGGAATATACATTGCCGCAATCTGTGCCGCGCCGTCAATTCTCGGCAAGCGTGGCCTGTTAAACGGGAAAAAATACACCTGCTTCCCCGGATATGAAAAACTGATAACCGGCGGCATTCATTCCGATGACAAAGCGGTTCTCGACGGCAAGTTTCTGACTGCAAAAGGTGCCGGCTCGGCAAGTGAATTCGGATTTAAAATGGTAGAAATTTTTAAGGGAAAACACATAGCTGACAAAATTAAATCCTCCATGCAGTATTAATTCTTATAGAAAACGGAAATTTTTATTTTTTTCTTGACATATGTCAAAAATACAAATATAATATTACCGTAAAGGGGAGTAGTCTGCGCTACAAGCGTTACTTCGGCGTCAATACGGCATTTTGCCCGCTGTTGTAGTAAAAGACAAGACTTTTATTGTATTTTTTTAATGCAATAAAAGTCTTTTTTTGTTCCCAAATAAATACATAGTAGGAGGAATTTTTAAAATGGAGTTATTCTTTGAAAATCTTTATCAAATCCAATGGCAACACATTGTTATGTGGATAATAGGGGCGGTTTTGATTTATATTGCTGTCCGCAAGAACATGGAACCGTCACTGCTGCTGCCTATAGGCTTCGGCACCATTTTGGTGAACATTCCTTTTTCCGGGGCTGTGACTCAGACCATTAACGGGATTAAGGAAATCGGAATACTGGATGTTTTGTTCGACGCAGGAATTGCCAACGAGCTTTTCCCGCTGCTTTTGTTTATAGGAATAGGCGCCATGATAGACTTTACACCGCTTTTGTCAAACCCGAAGCTTATGATATTCGGTGCGGCGGCACAGTTCGGAATTTTCTTTACTCTTTGCATTGCCTCATGGCTCGGATTTGATTTAAAAGATGCCGCATCAATCGCGGTTATCGGTGCGGCAGACGGCCCTACTTCTATTTTCGTTGCAAATTATTTTAACACAAAATACATTGGCGCAATAATCATAGTCGCATACTCATATATGGCGCTTGTTCCGATTATTCAGCCGTTTGTTATAAGGTTTTTAACCACAGAAAAGGAGCGTAAAATCCATATGCCTTACGCACAGAAAAACATATCAAAAACGGCGAAAATCATGTTCCCCATATTTATAACCGTAATATGCGGACTTATTTCTCCGCGCAGCATCGCTCTTATCGGGTTTTTGATGTTCGGTAACCTAATACGCGAATGCGGCGTGCTTGGCAGTCTTTCCGAAACCGCGCAGAAAGTACTTGCCAATCTCGTCACAATTTTTCTCGGTATAACAATAGCATCAAAAATGCAGGCTGCAACTTTTCTGACGGTTCAGACTCTTATGATTCTTCTTCTCGGTCTGGTTGCCTTCATATTTGACACTGCGGGCGGCGTTTGCATCGCAAAATTCATAAATATCTTCCTGAACAAAAAAATCAATCCGATGATAGGTGCAGCCGGAATATCGGCATTTCCTATGTCTGCAAGAACGGTGAATAAACTAGGACTCGAGGCGGACAACCAGAATTTTCTGCTTATGCACTCCGTTGCCGTAAATGTTTCGGGGCAAATTGCTTCAGTCGTTGCCGGCGGGCTTATACTAAAACTGTTCGGTTAAAGAGGAGGAAAAATTATGTTTAATACAATTTCGCTTATGAATGTGCTTCCAACAGCATTTGAAGGCTGGCTTCAGGTTTTTGCGGTCATACTTTTAATAATCGCTGCTACATATCTGCTTAACAAATTTACCTCGGATAAAGGCGATAAATAGAATATATGAAAAAGCTCTGCAGTATACATATTTTTTGTATAATACAGAGCTTTTGTATATTTTTTCATCTCTTATATCCTATCCGCGTTCCGCGCGAATGCCGCGTGACCGAAAGAACAATTCCGACAGCGGTCATATTAGTAATCAACGAAGTTCCTCCGTAACTTATGAAGGGCAGCGGAATACCTGTTACCGGCATAAGACCGATGCACATTCCGGCATTTTCAAAGGTATGAAAAATAAGCATAGAGGCAATTCCGACGCACAGATATTTTCCCATAGAGTCGTTTGCCTCCTGCGCCGCCTTTATACAGCGTGCAATTATAAGAAGCAGCAGAAGTATTACCAAAATAGAGCCGATGAATCCGAATTCCTCAGATATAACACTGAATATAAAATCGGTATGCTTTGTCGGTAAAAATCCCATTTGGTTCTGCGTTCCCTTTAGGTAACCCTTACCAAAAATCTGTCCCGATCCAACTGCAATTTTTGACTGAATAACATTGTAGCCACTGCCAAGCTTGTCCATTTCGGGATTGAAAAACACCTGTATCCTGTGCTTTTGATAGTCACTCAGCAGAAAAAAATATGCCAGCGGTGCCGAAGCCAAAATAACAGCCGCCGCAGGAATGATATATTTAAATGATAATCCAGCCACAAACAGCATTGCGGCAAACATAAAGCAAAATACCATTGCACTTCCGGCATCTGGTTGCATCATTATCAATCCCAGCAGAATACCAACATGCAAAAAAAGCATTATAACCGTCGAAAGCTTGTTGATTTTATTTTTCACACAAGATAAATGGTACGAAAAAGTTATAGCAAAGCCGACCTTGCATATTTCAGAGGGCTGGATACCGATAGGCCCAAATCTTATCCAGCTTCGTGCGCCCCAACTTCCGGCAGAGCCTATAACAAGCACTGCAGCAAGCAGCAAGATGCATACAACATAAATCGGTATCGATATATACCCGAACAACTGATAGTCAATACGGCTTACAATAAGCATAACCGCAATTCCGATTAAAAATGCACCCGACTGCACAATAACATTTGTGTATGTATTTAAAGATCTTGTTGCGCTGTATATTGCAACTATTCCAAAAACAGCGGTTATAACCGTAACCCAAAACAGCAGCCTGTCAAATCCGGTTTCCCTGGCTTTTTCTTTTTTTCTCAATGTGCCCTCACCGTCCTTTGCTTTATTATACTATTATTTCCCGATATTTGCAAATATATTTTATAATAAAAAATCAAACGCAAGACACATTATATATCTTCTATCTGTCATATACCCCTGCGCGGTCGTTTATGACCATCATTCGCAGAAGACTCTCCGGCAAATTCAGGTCCGCATCGCTTTCACCCTTAAAAAAACATTTGTCAAGAAGCTTTTGAACCGTCGGCCGCGCCCAAGTCGGGAGCTCGTTCACATAATGATATATGTGCTCCTTTTTGAGTTCTGCCACCGCCGACTCAAGCCGCACAAGTCTTTCTTTTTCTTCTGCAGTCATTTCTTCACCTTCTTTAAGCATGTCTTTAAACCGTTCCCATAACGCATTTTCAACAAACGGTGCGGGGCAGTTTTTCCCGTAACATCAAAATGCCGTATGACATTTTCAATCGGGACTCCGTATCTTTTCATAAGCTCCGCTATAAGTACGGCAGCATTTTTCATAGTCCTGTTCACAAAATAATACCCGCTTTTGTTTTTTCTTGAGCACAGCTCCACACCTATGCTGCACGAATTGGTGCATTTACCGAAAAACGTATGTCCGCGATCCGACACAATTTTTCCACCGCAATGCCACGCTGTGTCCTTTTCCGGAACACTTTTATATACCCCGTTTTCGTCTACAAAAAAATGTGCCGAAGTGCCCACGGTATTTTTTGCAAAATACACCGCGTTTCCGCGCGCTGTATCTCCGTTATTTGCGGTATAGTGCACAACTATGTATTTTATGCCGCGCCGTCCTTTTTTATAGTTGGCCGCATTCGCTGGAAAATCAGTGTGAATTTCCATCAATATCACCCAAAATTTTTTTAAATATTTTCGGAATATCAATATCCATAGCCTCAAGATTTTCAAGAATACTTATAAACTCAGTGTAGATATAATACGCCTGAACGCAGTGCAGAATCAGATAATTTTCGTCCGAAAACAGTTTTGACAGACAAAATCCCAAAACTACTGTTAGTACAATTCCGGCTTTTTTGAAGCCGCCGTCACGAAGTTTCGATGAACTGATTTTTTTTTCGTTTTTGTATGCCTTTAATATGCCTGTCACAAAGTCGGTTGCTATGAAAACTGCTAGAACTAGCATAAATATCCCAAAATTCAGTTGCATCCCGCTGAATATGCTTTGAAGTGTTTCGACATCGTTCATCATATCACCTCAAATTCCACAGTATATGTGTTCTGCTTGTTCGTTCCGCCCAAAAGCGTAAGCTCCAGCATACTGCCGTTTTTCTTTACTTGAAACTGATACGAAACCCCTGTAGTACTCCTCCAGTAAAAGACCGTTTCGCTATCGTTTGAAATAGTGTCACAGTTTGTACCTGTAAGATTCATATCAGAACCTTCACTCTTAACACTGTTTACAATAATACGTCCAAAAACCGCGCTTCCCATATTTGCAGAGCCGGTAACAGCAGTGCCGTTCCATGTTAAATCGCACTTAAGGCTCTTTGAAATATTCGCCGAATTTGGTCTGTATTTAGAAACCGCAAATTCCCTTTTGTCGCTGAGCGTCCCATCCTCTGCCACCTCAGCAAGCTTTACCGCGCCATCCGGCGGCGCCGAAAGCGAAACACAAGGCTTTATGTAATTAAGATTCTTGTTATGCTCAAGATAAATATAATTGACCGCATTTTGGGTGATTTCAAGCGTAACACCATCGCTGTCAATAAAAATCATTGCCCCACTCGGAAAAACCGCGTTTCCGTTGTTAATAAAAACATGAGTGGCATCCGTTTTTGAAACTCTCATGCTCTCGCCAAAATATCCGACGCCTGTTTCGAACACCAATGCCGAAGCGTCATTCATGCCTGCCGCCAGTGTCGACGTCTGGGTAAAAGGTAAAACACCAGCGGCTGTCATAGCTGAAAAAGCCCTGTTTATGTCGTCAGTTCCATAAGTTTCGTTATCCAAAAAACTGCATCTATATGCCATATTCTTATACCAAAGCAAACGTAATGTCCTGCGAATATGTGCCGGAAGCATTTTTTATGCATACCCCTACAATACGCTGCTTTATATCCTTTCTGTAAATTCCGTAATCCACCTGTACGCGCATAATGTCTCCCATGCTGTAGTCAATGCCATATTCAAGACCTTTAAACTTCAGCTGCGCATAGGTTTTTATATATTTTTTCTGCAAATCAGAAGTCGCCTTGCTTCTTCCAGATGACGACAAAATACACTCCCATTTATAAATACCCTTCTTTTCGTCCTTTGGAATGTACGAATAGGTCAGTGCCTCGTTCTCACCTGAGCTATACTCATAAAATCCTGCAGAAGCATAGTTGTCTATATCCTCAATCAGCTTAACTGCGTGCGCATTTTTGTTGCTTTCCGAGACAATCGTGTCAAGCTCTTTTCCGTCGATAAACTCAAACACCCACTGTTTTTTCGTAACATCGAACACAACCCTGTGCCCGCAGTCGGCAAGCTCGCACAAATCTATTATGACCTCAGACAACGTATTTGCAGAATTTCTCCAGAAAAATCTGCTCATTTTTTCACCGCCCACATCTGCTGGTATCACAAAGCTTTCCACAACAGAATCATTGTCAATCTCGCTTGTCGCGTCGCCGTTTTCGTCATATGCCGTCGGTGTCTTGTATGTATTGTTCAACAGATACACCGCAATTTCCCGAGGGCTTTTAAATTCCGAATCAAAAAACTCCTTTGTATTAAACGGCAAAACAATGCGCCTGGTCAGAATCCAGTTTATGCTTCTGCCGCATATAAGCAAATCATTTTCGGCAATTTTCCCTGTGCAGATTGCCTGACGGTCGCCCTCACACAAAACAACATACTTGTTTTCAAGCAGAACCTTTGCAACGCTGTCCGACAGTGCAAAATGTCCCTCGTACGTTCCCACAGAGTTATATTTAAGGTTCCACACCGAGGATATTACCCTCGGTGCGACCGCAAGCAGGTTAAATTCAAAATCATAAATGCGAATATCCAAATTCTACACCAACTTTTTATAAAGCTCTGGATTTTCGCAGAAAAGCTTCAGCCGTTTTGCGTAGCCCATTTTTTTAAAATTTTCACGCTTGATGTCCGTATCGCTTCCCGTGTTGACGTTCGAAAAAATAGGCAGCTGCGTTTTTTCTTCAAAAAGGTATGCACAATCCTCTTTAAGAAGCTCAATACGCTCCTCAAGCCCCTCTATGTCTCCGTCAGCAAGTTCGAGTCCTCCCAGGTCAAGCAAAGCGCGGACAACCTTTTCGTCCTTTGCGCCGGCTTCGGCAATCTTTTTTGAAACAATGTTTTCAAATTTAATTTTGTCTGTTTCCTTTTTTTGCTGATATAAAATTTTGTTTGCACTTTCCTCGCTTATTCCCAGATCTGTCAAAAATTTTTTATTCATTCTCTTTTCCTCCCAAAATCCTTTTTGATTTTTCTTCATCCTCACCCAGATACCACGCTCTGACCTCATACGGCTTTAATACACCACTTTGCATAAGCTTCATTTTCTCATCGAATTCCGCCCTTCGGTCAGAAATAATGCTGTCGTCAAAGTCAAAACTTATGTTGTAGTCCCCTTTCGGCGACAATCCGTATAAATCCGACAGTACATCAATGCATTCGGCAAGATCGCCGAGCGCTTTTTTCAATGCTGTCTGAATATCGGTAACGTTGGCGTAGCTGCGTTGCTTTGATGACCGAATTTCCTCTGCTGTCTTGTCAACTCCCTGCGGATCCGAAATAGTTCCGTATGCCAGCCCGGTGTTAAATTCAATCCTCTGGAAAATCCTGTTTAATCCGTTTATAAGGCTTGTATCCCTAAACTGAGGAGACCAGTCTTCAAACAGCGCGTCCTCGCCGGTGTTCAGCATACGATAAAGACGCTTGTCGGGCAGTATGTGATGCCCGTTTGCATCTCGCCGTATCGCGCTTTCGTCAACATAAAGAGCCCTCTCTCCGCTCTCAAATTCCCACAAAATTCTTTCGTACTGCTTGTCCGCATCCATAATAAGATTTTCCGCACTTGCAAAAACCGAAACCCCCAGCGGCGAATTAAAATCAATTGTATTTGAAGTCGGCATTTTAAAGTACGCAAACAAAGGCTTTGTTATGCCGTCAATCGTGACCTTCTCCGATATTCCACGCCACAGCTCAACCTCCGACATTGGAATACGCTTTCCATGCTCAAGTTCGCTTCTACTTTCATATGCGCTGTTTTCTATAATATAGCGACCATTCTCAAAAAAATGCTTTTCGCAGCGCGTATAAATTTTTTTGTCGTTCCTGAACTTTTCCTCAAAAACCGCACCGGTTATGTTATTGTTTCCGTCAAACTGAATCGGACAAAAGGCGTCCGCTCTGACAGCCGTCACGGCAATGCCGTTTTGCGTCACGCACGGCTTAAATACTATTCCGCCCAACGCGCACGCAAGCTCGGTATAATTTCTGATTTGAGCAATTACTTTTTGGTATACCGCATTTATTGCATCTGCTCTTGCCGAGCCACTGACAGCCGAGCGCATTTCAATCGTTACAGTACGCGAGATTTCCCCAGCTATTGCCGCGGCAAGATTAAGGCTCGGCTTTCCCTGCTCCGAACCGCCCCTGTACAAAGCCGTCCAACGTTGCACGGCCTGTTCCATTTTTGAATATTCATTATTTTTCCCCGGAAAATTTATCAATGCTTTCTCCT
>JAQXIJ010000083.1 GCA_029007725.1 Bacillota bacterium
GGCTTTGAATGCCTCATCATAGCGAGGTGGTATTGTTCCTTTTTTGATTGACATGAAAATCCCTCCTGTGATTTTGGATTTGTTTGTGTCCATTCCATTATATCACTCTTTTTTCTGTCCATCAATTCTGGGAAGGTGGCACGGCGATGATACACTGACAGTTGAACTTACAGGTAAGCTTAAGCGGTATGAAATGGCAAAAGGTTATTCGATTGAAGACATAGTGGCAGCATCAGCAATGCTTGAAGTGGGAATCGCACCCAAGGAAATAATCTATCCTTTGATAGCATTTACATTCCTGTCACCGCTGAATGAGTTCCTGCACAGAGCAAACTGTGAACCGAAATTCGTTATGCTTCTGTTGGGTAAAACAGGCACAAGAAAGAGTACCCTTGCGGCACTATTTCTTTCTTTTTTCGGTAGGTTTACCGCATCGGACTTGCCTCTTTCCTTCCGAGATACTGCAAACAGTATCCTACATCATGCGTATGAATTAAAAGATGTGCTTACCTGCATCGATGACTTTCATCCCTGTGGCAGACAGGAAGAACAGAAGCTGACATCAACGGCGCAGTCTATTATGCGAGCCTATGGCGATAGAACAGGCAGAGGCAGACTCAAAGCGGACAGCTCACCTATGAACTCACGACCACCGCAAGGAAATGCTCTCATCACCGCAGAGTTTGCTCCCGACATTGGTGAGAGCGGAACGGCAAGATACTTTGCATTAGAACTCAAAAATGATGATGTAGACCTGTCGATGCTCTCATCATTTCAAGCTGAAGTTGCCAAGGGTACGCTTGCAAATTCTATGAGAGCATACATCGAAATGGTAAGCGAAATTGCAAATGGGAATGAGGAAGAATTTATAAAAACACTTAGAAAATCCTTTGAGTTTTATCGCGATGAATTTAATAAATGCGGAATTAAGTGTCATGGCAGAGTGCCTGAAATTGTTGCATGGCTGAGAATTGGAATGAAGATGTTTCTGAATTTTTTGAAGAAGTATGAGATGATTCTGCCCGGGAGAGTTGATGAAATCAATACTGAATTCAAAGAAATTCTTTACGGAATTGCCAGGCGTCAGTCAGAAAATATTGAGCAGGACAAGCCTACATATAAATTTATTCGCAAGCTCATTTCGCTTGTTGAAAGCGGAAGTGTATCGCTGATTGATAAGAATGAACCGCCTGATTTTCTTCCCAATAACTTCATTGGATATGAAGATGATGAGTTTTATTACCTGAATAAAACAATGGCTCATAAGGCAAAGCTATTAAAAGGCTTGTGCGAAAGTGCAAATGTATCAAAGGATAAGGTATTCCCTCATAACCGCCGACATCTTTTCGCTCGGACATTCTATTCCTTGCATAAGGATATAGTAAGACTTGCCGATATTCTCGGCCATTCCTCTGTAAATACTACTCGTATCTATACTATGGAAAGCATCATAGAACAGCAAAAGCAAGTGCAAAAGCTCAGTTTACTGCAGTGTTAGAAAGTTTTTTGAAAAAATCTCACAAAACCACTTGACAAACATCGTATGAAAATGACAAACGCATAGAAGGCAAATGCAAAAGCTTGGACTTGTATGCATGAAAGCATAAAAAGCAACATAATCAACATTATGTTGCAAGGTAATATTAAAAATCATTAAATCACATACATATTATAGCAAAAATAAAGAAGAAGGTCAATGATTTGATAAGATTTAATTACAATAACGCCAATTATTTCAGCAAAAAAATATTATACATTATCTCTATGTTGGGCAGGGAGATTGCGCCTTTATAGAACTTGGCAATGGTCTGACAATACTTATAGATGCAGGGAATCCTCAAAACGGAAATTATATAAAAGGTCTTCAATACAGTGATATAGATTTTGTCGTTGCAACACATCCTCACTCAGATCACATAGGCGGTATGGCTGAAGTATTGCAGAGTTTTAAAATTGGAAAAATGTATATGCCGAAAAAAAAGAACATACTTCTCACGTGTTTGAGAATATGCTGAATGTAATTGAGGAAAAGAATATTGAATTATATACCGCAAAAGCAGGGGTAAATATTACAACAAGCGGTATCATAAAAATTGATATACTTGCTCCAGCTTTTTATTGCAGCTATTCAAATCTAAATAATTATTCTGCGGTAGTAAAAATCAAATACGGTGAGACAGCGTTTCTGTTAATGGGCGATGCAGAGCAGATGGTTGAAAGCAGCTTGCTGAATTTTGATATTGATGCTGATGTGTTGAAAGCAGGATATCATGGCTCTGACACATCATCGACCGAAAGATTTATACATAAAGTAACACCAAGTGTTGTAGTAATATCAGTTGGAAAGGGAAATTCATATGGGCATCCAGAGGATGAAGCATTATCAGTATTACGGAATGATTGTTATATTTTGAATCTATCGTATGTAATAAGAATTTGAGATTAGAGAAAAAATATGCACGGTGATATAATACCAATAAAAGATGATTAATAATTGGAGGATATATATAATATATGAAAATTGATTTAATTAAATTAGTCCGAGTTGGCGGAGTGGTAGCAATAAAAAAATACTAATACATTAATTATGATTTGAAGTAATTTTTATGTTAAATAAAATAATAGCTGTATTAGCAGCAATAACAATATCTGTTGTAGGTGTACCATCATCCGAACTTATAAATGAAGAAACAAGTGAAATATCAATATATGTTAACGGCGAAAAAATTGAATTTGATCAGGCGCCGGTGATAAAAAATGATCGCTTATTAGTTCCGCTTCGTGATATATTTGAAGCACTAAATGCGACTGTTATTTGAGAAAATGAAACACAGACTGTGACGGCAGGTTTAGGTACAACAGTTATCACTTTTAAGATAGGCGATGATTTGCTTATCGATGGAAACAATAAGATAAAGATTGAAACAGCACATGAAATTTTTGGAGAAAGAACACTCATACAATCGCGTACTGTTTCTGAATCAATAAAAGCATCTGTTGATGGGAACAAAGAGAACAGGATTGTAACGATCAATACAGCAATAATTAATGATAAAGAAGAATACATCAGAAACGTCCCGGTATAAAGATTTACATTTGATAAAAATGCAGTTTTAAAATCTGCCTGAGAAATATCCGACTCAAAATTTAAAGAGAATCTTACGGTGTATATTCAGAAAGGTGAAGCCGTTTTAAATAATGTGGATATTGAGACGATTTAATTATACAATTCGCAAGGCGAGTAGATTTTTCAGGAAAAGCACATAAGCTCCTGGTTTTAAGTGATAATACAGATGTTTATGCTTTTTCGGGAGATGCTGAATTTGCAGACAGTCAAATATCCTGAAGCAATTCAAATATTATTACTAAAAGTTATGCAGACTATCAAAAAGTGAACTGGATAGGAAATAAAATACATTTGTCTACCGACATAAATTTAGCTTATAACCGGAGCTGAAGAAGGCACTCTTGTTGTGCTTATATATGGATTAACATATGGACGTGTATCTTGGTCACAGGTTGCTCAGGCTTTGGCATCCAAAGGATATAGAGTATATGTTCCTGAGTACAGAGGAAATGTGAACACAGATAAACCATATGGTGATGAAGAGGCATATTTATAAGAAGTCAGGAATAACGGATGCAGATAAACTGCTATTTGGACTGCATAAATATTGATATAAAATAAAAAGTTCCCTTCTATGGCATTGGAATATGTTATAGAAGGAACTTTTATATAAAAAAATTTAAAAAAGGTATTGACAAATGAAAATATTTGTGGTATTGTAATAACATACTAAACAGATAGGTAATATAGATTATAGAAAGAAAGGTGATTTTGATGCGTACAATAGTCTTTATTAACAGCATAATGTGTATGTGTATGATGTGTATGCCGGGTAATTGCATCATACGACTTTTGTATGCGTTAAAATACAGACTTTCTTTGGGAAGAACATGAATATAGCAAATACAAAGCGAATATGCAGTTACTTGGAAGCACTTTTTTATAGGGCTTCCATTTTTTTATTAGCTATGCTAAATAAGGGGGGTACTATTATGCAAACACAATATATACATAATTGGTTTTATCTTCTGCGTCGCAACTGGAGAAACGGACGAATGTGATATAACACTTATCCACAACGCATTAATAAGAAAATAAAAAATTATAGAAATGAGGAATTTAAAATGGCAAATATAAAAGATACTTCAAAATGGGGTTTTGAAACAAAACAGTTACATATCGGACAAGAAGAAGCAGATCCTGCAAGCGATGCAAGAGCAGTACCGATTTATCAAACAACATCGTATGTTTTTAAAAATTCAGCACATGCTGCAGCACGATTTGGACTTGCGGATGCAGGCAACATTTACGGCAGACTGACAAATTCAACTCAGGATGTGTTTGAAAAAAGAATTGCAGCATTGGAAGGCGGTGTGGCAGCACTCGCAACAGCTTCCGGAGCTGCTGCAATTACCTACACCATAGAAACACTTGCCGAGGGTGGCGGTCATATTGTAGCGCAAAAGACGATTTACGGCGGCACATACAATTTGTTAGCCCATACACTGCCTAAATACGGTATAAAAACAACATTCGTGGATATTCATAATTTAGACGAAGTGAAAGCGGCTATATTGCCGGATACAAAAGCAATATTTACAGAATCGCTTGGTAATCCTAATAGTGATATCCCTGATATAGAGGCACTTTCCGAAATAGCCCACGCAGTACAAATTCCGCTTGTAATTGATTCGACATTTGCTACACCGTATCTGTTCCGTCCTATTGAACATGGTGCAGACATTGTTATTCACTCGGCAACAAAGTTTATCGGAGGTCATGGTACAACCTTAGGCGGCGTTATCGTGGACAGCGGAAAGTTTGATTGGGAAGGAAGCGGGAAGTTTGCGTCTTTGACTGACCCGAATCCAAGCTATCACGGTGTATCGTTTACAAAAGCAGTCGGTGCTGCGGCGTTTGTAACAAAAGTTCGAGCAATCTTGCTTAGAGATACCGGAGCAACTATTTCACCGTTTAATGCATTCCTGCTTTTGCAGGGACTTGAAACCTTGTCACTTCGCGTTGAGCGTCATGCGGAGAATACGAAAAAAGTGCTTGAATTTTTAACAAATCATCCTCAGGTTGAAAAAGTTAATCATCCGGCACTTGTAGATCACCCGGATCATGAATTGTATAAAAAATATTATCCGAACGGCGGAGGATCTATATTTACATTTGATATTAAAGGCGGTGCTAAGGAGGCGCAGGATTTCATTGACAAATTACAGATTTTCTCGCTGCTTGCAAATGTTGCAGATGTAAAATCACTTGTAATTCATCCGGCAAGCACAACTCACTCACAGTTGTCCGAAGATGAGCTGCTTGATCAGGGTATTAAGCCGAATACTATACGTCTGTCAATAGGTACAGAGAGTGCAAAGGATATTATTGCCGATTTGGATCAGGCGTTTAATGCATAAAGAGAGAAACAGAGGGGGGAAGAAAATGGAAGAAAATGCAGTAGCACTTGATAAAATATCAGTTACTTATCAGGATTCTAAAAAAAATTCAAGAACAGTTCTGGACAATATATCGCTGCATATCCGTCGGGGAGAGTTTATTTCTCTTCTCGGACCTTCCGGCTGCGGAAAAACAACACTTCTGCGTGTTATTGCTGACCTTAAGAAACAAACCGAAGGTACAGTAAAAGTAGCGGGGCAAAGTGCCGAAAAGGCAAGGCTTGCACACAAATGCGCAATGGTGTTTCAAACACCCTCGCTTTTGGAGTGGAGAACAGTGCTTGAAAACATAGAACTGCCTCTTGAACTTAAAAAAGTTCCCAAAAAGGAACGCAGAAAACGAGCTTTGGAGCAGGTTAAAATTGTGGATTTGCAGGGTTATGAAAACAATTATCCCAAAGAATTGAGTGGCGGAATGCAGCAGAGAGTCGGAATAGCGCGTGCTTTGGCGGCGGATCCGGAAATTTTATTGATGGATGAACCGTTTTCGGCTTTAGATGAATTTACTAAAGCGCGGCTTCACGGGGATCTGCTTCGTATATGGAGAAGTACGGGAAAAACAATAATATTTGTTACGCACAATATTTCAGAATCGGTATTTCTCTCCGACAGAGTATGTGTACTTTCGTCAAATCCGGCAAGACTTTCGGAGATTGTTGATATACATCTTCTGAGGCCGAGAGAAAATTCAATATTAAAAACGGAGGAATACTTCAAAACGGTATCACACATCCGGGAAATATTTGAGGAAAAGTACAATGAAAACATATAAGAAAAGAATAAGTATATTATTATGGATTTCGGCAGTGCTTATTATTTGGGAAGCGGCGGCTTACATATTAAAAGACGTTTTTAATGATCCTCTTGCATCAAAAAAAGTGCCCGGGTTGCTTGAGATTGCGGTTTCTTTTTCCGAAAACAGTTCCAATCTGTTCAGGCAAGCGGGTATAACGATGTCATATGCGGCAGCAGGTTTTGCAATAGGTGCATCGGTAGGAATTATACTGGCGCTTATAATGAGTCTTTCGGGATTATGCGAAAAAATGATACTTCCGTATCTTCTTGTTTCGCAGATGATACCCATTCTCGGACTTGCTCCGATTATATTCGGGTTATTCAAAAGTATTGCCGTTTCAAGGGTTATTATAGCTGCGTATATAACATTTTTTCCTGTTTCGGTCAATCTTTTGAGCGGTTTTAAGTCCGCAGACGAGCATCTTAAAGCAATGATGTATGCATATGCATCGGGAAGGTATCAGCTCTATACAAAGCTTCTGATTCCATATTCCCTGCCTTATCTGTTTACAGGGCTTAAGATATCGGCTCCAATGGCGGTAACGGCAGCAATTTTGGTAGATACATTAAGCGGAAAAGACGGAATAGGTTATGTAATCGTGTTCACGCTTTACGGCGGAGGAACGACCGGACAATTCTGGCCTGCGATAATAATTGCGGCTTTGCTTGGATTATTAAGCTTTGCGGTTATATCTGCGGCGGAATATTTATTGGTGCCGTGGAAACGGAATGCCGTGGAGGTGAAGATATGATAAATAAGCGGCTTAAAAATATACTTCTTCCGTTTTTTCCGGGGGCGGCAGTGCTTATTCTTATGCAAAGCGGCGTAATTCATAAGCTATTTAATATAAAATTATTACAGCTTCCGCTGCCGTTTGATATAGCAAAAGCAATTTGCGGCAATATGGATAAGATATTATTAAATGCCGGTACAACAATGTCTTTGGCTGTTGCCGGACTGATTTTGGGCGCATTGCTCGGATATTCTTTAGCTGTTTTCGTAACGCTTATGCCCAATGCGGGTTACGGTGCTTTGTTTATTATGACAATGGTTAATTCCATACCCATTGTTGCTCTTGCGCCGCTTATGAACCGATGGTTTTCAGATGCGGTTTTGGCAAAGCTTGCCGTTATTATAATCGCCGCTTCTGGTGCAATGGCGGTAAATGCGTTTCGAGGCTTAAATGACATTCCAAAAAGCTTATTGGAATTAATGAATATAAACGCAGCATCGAAATTTTATATTTTTATTAAATTAAGAATACCAAGCAGCCTTCCATCTGTTTTCACAGGATTGAAAATATGTGTACCTGCGGCTATGCTGGCGACTATCATAAGTGAGTTTTTTTCAAGTGAAACAACGGGACTGGGATATATGATTAAATATACCCTTAAGGTTGGAAATCAAAAACAAATAGGATGGGCATATATTGTGGCTGTTTCAATTTTCAGCATTTTGCTCTACAGTATAATTTGTATGGCAGAAAGAAAGATGTTAAAATGGCATACATCGCAAAATTCAGCTCAAAAATAAATTAAAAGAAAGGTTTGATTATAATGAATTTCAAAAAAACAGTAGGCATTTTACTCGGAGCAGTTTTGATAGCAGGCTCAATAAGCGGATGCGGAGGAAATAAGGAGGCGTCCGCACCCGCAAAAGACAAAGAAAGCAAAGAGCTTGACAAGATTACGGTGCAGTCACTCTGGCTGCCGCAGGGGCAGTTTGCAGGTCTTTATGTCGCCGATAAGAAGGGCTTTTATGAAGAAGAAGGAATTGATGTTGAAATTCTTCCCGGAGGTACGGATGTGAGCTCGGAGGATCAGGTTGAAAATGATGTTGCACAGGTAGGAGTTGCATTTTACAGCAGTGTACTTACTTATCAAGAGGGCGGTTACGATTTTATAAATGTGTTTCAAACATTTAAAAAGAGTCCGCAGTATCTTGTAACAAAGGCGGAATCCGGCATAAAAACCGGTGCTGACCTAAAAGGTAAAAAAGTCGGAAGTTGGTTTGGCGGCAGACAGTACGAGTTCTATGCTTTGGCACAACTGAATGGACTGGACCCTGAAAAGGATATTGAATGGAAACAGCAGGATTACACAATGGATCAATTTAACTCAGGCGAACTTGATGCTGCATCCGCAATGAGCTACAACGAATATCTTCTGCTTTTGGAAAACGGATACAGTGAGGATGATTTGAATGTCATTAATATGAACAAGGAGGGAGCAGCACTTTTGGAGGACTGCCTTTTTGTAAAACGTTCATGGGCGGAGGAAAACAGCGATCTACTTATAAGATTTTTACGTGCAACAATAAAGGGCTGGAAATACACCTCCGAGCATCCCGATGAAGCAGGACAAATTGTTTATGACACAGGAAAGAGCAGTTCACTCGAGCATCAGGTTGCTATGACAAAGAAAGTAATTGAGCTGGTAATTCCCGAGGACAGTGACGCGTCAAAAATCGGTTATCCCGATGAGAAAAGCATACAGCAGACAATTGATTTAGGCTTTAACGCCGGACTTATAAAAAACAAAATTGACATTAAAGACAGCGTTGACACTACATATTGGGAAGAAGCTGCTAAATAAGGAGGAATTAAGACAATGAAAAAAATATTAGTAAGTGAATGTCTTTACGGCGGAAGAATTGTACGGTATGACGGCGGTGATGTTTCCGAAAAGAATCCGATTTTTTTGAAATGGAAGGAAGAAGGACGATTAATTCCTATTTGTCCCGAGGTGTTCGGGGGTTTGCCCATTCCCAGACCTGATTCGCAAAGAGTTGGCAATAAAGTAAAAACCGGAGCCGGTAAGGATGTAACGGCGGAATATACCAAAGGTGCAAATGAGGTTTTGCGTCTTGCAAAGGAAAATGATATTGCCTTTGCGGTAATGAAGCAGGACAGCCCTTCCTGCGGCAGTAAATACATATATGACGGAACATTTACCGACACAAAAAAAGAGGGTCAGGGATTAGCTGTTGAGTATTTGAGAAATGCCGGATTTAAGGTATTTGCAGAGGAGGATTTAACCGAGGCGGAAGCTTATTTGAAAAAAATCGAAAGAAATGTGTGAAGTGTTTTGGCGGGGCGTATTTCTGCCCTGCCATTTTTCATACTATGCATAAAGAGATATAATTGGAAAATGAGAAAAGGACTTCTACAAAGACAGAAGGTGAAATATATGACGCTGCAGCAGATTTTCTATGCACTCACAATATCGCAAATAGGTTCAATGAACAAAGCTGCCGAAGTATTGTTTATATCTCAGCCTTCGATTACCAGTGCGATTAAGGAATTGGAGCGGGAGGTCGGAATAAACATATTTTTAAGAACAAGTAAAGGAGTGTAGGAAACAAACGAAGGTGCGGATTTTCTGATGTATGCCAGACAGGTTTATCAGCAGTATGAGCTACTCACTCAACGGTATGGGAAAAGGAAATATCAAAAGGAAGTGCAGTGTGTCCACACAGAATTATTCATTTGCGGTTAAAGCATTTGTTGAAACGTCGATTCCTCTGAATATGAATTTGCGGTATGTGAAA
>JAQXIJ010000084.1 GCA_029007725.1 Bacillota bacterium
AACAAAGCAAGAGAAGAATATACCCTATTGAATGATAGACTTGATAAAATTGAGGCATTGAGAACGCGTGATATTGAAAGAGGGTGGGCAAATCCTCAATTTAAAAAAGTGGACACAGAAACATATCAGAAAAACAAAGCAGAAATCAAAAAGCAACTTTCTGAACTTATCAACAATACCAATGCTGAATACGAAAAAATCAAGGCTGAATGTGAGGCGGTTTTCGGTGAGTATGACCGAGCAACAGGAAAGAAAGTTGACCTTGCAACAGTTGAATTGTTAAAGAGTGGTATTTTGCGACCTGACGAAATTAAGGCACTTATCAACGATTTTAACGGCAATTCCGCAATGCTCCGTATTATCGGAGATTATGCCTATAAAAGAGGCAAGGAAGAAAAGGACAATGAGCTGTTTGCTATCGGTACACAATATAAAGATTATCGCATACCGTACAATGAACACCTTGACACTCTTATTATGTGGGGGCAAAAGGCTATGCGTAATGATAGAGGACTTTCGGACGGTATAGCAAGAGTATATGACGAACAGGCAGACAAGATTTTTGCAGACGCAGAGGGTATCTATATAACGGTGAATGATAATGAATAAGGGCATAATTCAAAGGCTTAAAATCCTTGAACAGATAGCACCTGACGAAATGCGTTTACTTTGTAATGTTGACGGAGAATTAAAAGAACTTACATTGAATGAATACAAGGCTACACCAAACGCACATTGGCAAAAGGTTTTAGGCGGTGGAACTTTGGAAGATGTGGACTTTCTCTTGAAAGAGATTGAAGAAATGGCACACGAAATAGCAAAGAATGTTGAACAGAAATGAGGTGATAACCTTGAACAAGCCAATAATTAAAAGGTTGACAGAACTTGAAAAAGAGTTTTTTCGTGATGTGTGGGCTGATATTACATACAATGACGGAAGAAAAGAGCGGTTAAAGATTATTGATGTTTTGAACTTTTACACCAACGGCAAGACACCGCCAAAGATAACCGATGTATCATTTATTGGTGATGTATCACGGCAGGGCATTTTGCCTGACCTTGTAAAATACTTTATTGAAACAAGTCAATAAGCAACAAAAAAGCGGTTGAGGATTTACACCTTAACCGCTGATTTTTTATGTAGGTATTAAAGCCAAACCGTTACTACAAAAGCATTTTTCAAGTAGTAGGTGTTCACTTTATACCTGTTTGGTGGAGATGACGGGAGTTGAACCCGTGTCCGAGAACATATTCACTTCAGCATCTACGAGTGTAGACTGTATATTACGATTCCCCTCACATAACACTCACAGTCAAGTTGTATGCTACGGTAGTTTTTAGTTCGTGACCGTCCCCAAAACAAAAGGCGGTTCATGTTCACCACTGATAGTCGCCTTATTCATTGCCGTGGTCCTCAAAGATAAGACGGTTGCCTGATTTAGGCAGCGTATGCTAAATTATCGTTAGCGTTTATTTTTAAAAAAATCGGACAGATTAAAGTGGTATCCGGCACTACTCGCTTCCAAAGCTTCAAAATCCCCGTCGAAGCCGTTGCATCCCCATATATTTCTACGATACCTATATTATATCACACATGTTTGCAGAAAGCAAACACTAATTTTTTACTTTCGTTTTTTTCTTATTCTTTCTACAAGGTTCAATATACCCCGGATAAACCGTTCCTATACCTATTTCAAAAGCGTCCTCTATATCTTTAATCGAATTTAGCTTAAAATCATGTATTATATGCAAAAGCACCATCGCGCACGCATAAGCATCATCGCACGCCGTATGATGTGAAAAATCAATTCTGAGCATCTTTCCGAGATAATTAAGCTTATGGCTTTCCATCTCTGGATATGCCTTTTGTGACAACTTTACCGTGCACAAATATTTAAAATTAGGCAGCGTTATATTATAGTAATCGAGAGTTGCACACAGCGCACCCACGTCAAACGATGCATTATGAGCGATTACAAGCTTGTTTTCCAGGTACGGCCTTATCTCTTCCCAATACATATCAAAGGTTGGCTTATCCTCAACCATTTCGGGAGTTATTCCGTGAATGGCTATATTATACTCGTTAAATTCAAACGGCACCGGCCGCACTGGCAGCTCTCTAACCTCTTTAATTATATTATTCTTAACAACACAGATTCCCATGCTACATATGCTTGTTCTTTTTGAAGTTGCTGTTTCAAAATCGATTGCTACAAAATCCATTACCCAAATTCCACTTTTCTTTCATTTATATATATTTTATAACATTTCCACCGAAATGTCAATCTTTAAACTATTGCAAAAAACAGCGGTTTGTGATATAATTAATTTAATCATACATGAAAGGAAATGACGTTATGAGTACATTTACATATACACCGCGAGGTGTATGTTCTATAAAGCTTGATTTTGAAATAGACGGGGATATTGTGAAAAACGTTAGATTTACCGGTGGCTGCAATGGCAACACACAAGGCATCTCGAAGCTTGTCGAAGGCATGAGGGTCGACGATGTAATTGCGCGGCTTAAAGGCGTAAACTGCAACGGTCGCGGCACAAGCTGTCCCGACCAGCTTGCAACAGCTCTTGAGCTTGCTAAAAAAGAATTGTAATATGTTGTTTTTACCTCTCATATATTAAGTATGAGGGGTGTTTTTATGAAAAAGTTTACAATACTTATGTTGATATGCTTTTTATCGGTATCTTTTTATCGTGGTCATTTCGGACAAACCTTGCTTGAACCTGTTCCCAATGCAAAAATTTATTATGTGGACAGGCAACTGCACCGGCTTATTCCAGTCGAATGTTACACCGGCAGCGATAACGCACAAAAATCCGCGCAAAAAATGCTTGATGAACTCATCTTGGGTCAGGACTCAAACAGCGAAATTCTCCGCACTATTCCGCCGATTCAAAACGGTCTTAGTGCACGCATTGAAAACCGCACTGCCATAGTAGACATCTCGGACGAGCTGGCGGCAGCTCACACAGTTTCTCCCGACAACGAGCGGCTTACAATATATCAGATTGTAAATTCTCTCACTTCAATCGACGGCATAGACTGCGTTAAATTTACAATAGGCGGCAAAACCTCCAAAAAATTTGTGGGATTTGTCAACATGAGTGAAATTTTTACACCTAATTACTGCTTATAGTATTGAATAAATCAGATTATTATGATAAAATTAACTAAAAAGCATAAGGAGTTTTTTTATTAGTATTACACAAAAACAATTCGGAACACTTGACGGACAGGACGTCATTTCTTTTATATTGGACAACGGCTGCGGTCTTAAGGCCGAAATTTTAAACCTCGGCGGAATTATAAGACGATTGATTTTTAAAGGGACAGATGTTGTTCTGGCAAGGGAAAACGTGCATGACTGCTACATTGATGACGCATACATGGGGGCGCTCATTGGCAGAACAGCAAACAGAATAAATGGCGGTGAATTCATACTGAACGGGAAGAAATATACTCTTGCAAAAAACGACAGTGGAGTTTCGTGTCTGCATGGCGGAAACATCGGCTTCAACAAAAAAATCTGGACGGTAACGGCGTCAGACTCGGCCGAGCCGCAGTTGGTGCTTGAAACCTCTGCTGCAGACGGCGAAGAGGGCTATCCGGGCAATGTCAATGTTAAGGTTACATACACTCTTACAAAGGAAAATTCGATAAAAATCCACTACGAGGGTACAACTGATGCAGATACTTTATTGAACATGACAAATCACGCATACTTTAATCTTAACGGCTGTGGAAACATAGATAATCACACCCTTTGGCTTGATGCAAACTTCTTCACGCCGAGCGGCACCGACTGTATGCCAACGGGCGAGGTTCTTTCCGTAAAAAACACCCCGTTCGATTTTACCGAAGCAAAAAAAATCGGCTCTGGCTTCAGCGCAGGTGATCGCCAGATTGACCAGTTTGGCGGCTATGATCACAACTTTGCCCTAAACGGCATCGGTTTCAGAAAGACCGCTTCCCTGACCGGTGACATCACAAAAATTAAAATGGATATGTACACTGATCTTCCGGGCGTTCAAATATATACTTGCAACTTTATTGACCCAGATGCTGTTTACAAAGACGGTGCAAAGTACGACAAGCACTATGCGGTTTGCCTTGAAACTCAAAGTTTCCCGGATTCCATACACTTTCCGCACTTCCCCTCTGCAATCTTGAGAAAGGGTCAAAAGTACGATACCGTAACAGAATATAAATTTTCTAAAGATAATTAACAGGAGATAAACAAATGCGTATTGTTATTAAAGTTGGCACATCAACTTTAGCTCACGAAACCGGAAACATCAACATCCGCCGCGTTGAAGCGCTTTGCAAGGTAATCAGTGATTTGAAAAATGCCGGAAACGAAATAATCCTCGTTTCCTCAGGAGCTATTGGTATGGGACTTGGAAAACTCTGCATTCCCGAAAAGCCTCAGGATATACCCACAAAGCAAGCGGCGGCTGCAGTCGGTCAGTGCGAGCTCATGTATACCTATGACAAGCTATTTTCGGAATATAACCACACAGTGGCTCAGATTCTTCTTGTCGGGCTCGACATTCAGAACAAGATAAGAAACCAGAACTTCTGCAATACCCTATTTCGGCTTCTCGAGCTCGGAGTTCTGCCCATTGTTAATGAAAACGATACCGTTTCTACCGACGAAATTGAAATCGGCGATAACGATACGCTTTCCGCTATAGTTGCAACCAACGTAAAGGCCGATCTTCTGATACTTCTTTCAGACATAGACGGACTTTATACCACAGATCCGCACAAAAACCCCCAAGCACAGCTTATCCACACGGTTGAGCGCATAACTCCTAAGATAACCTCACTTGCCGGCGGAATCGGATCAAAGCTCGGAACAGGCGGAATGTCCACTAAGATTAAGGCAGCTCAAAAGGCAAACCGCTGTGGTATAGATATGATTATTGCTAACGGCAAGAACCCCGATATACTTTATGACATAGTTGATGGCAAACAAGTCGGAACACGGTTTATTGCCAAAAAGGAGGTATAAGATATGACCACACAAGAAATACTCTCTGGCGCAAAAAAAGCACACACAGCGCTTTTAGGCACTGATTCGGAGACGAAAAATGCCGTCCTGCGCTCGATGGCTGCCCACATAACCGCGGACTGCGACAAAATTCTGATGGCAAATGCCGCTGATGTTGAAAAAAGCCGCGGCATTATAAACAACGTAATGATTGACCGCCTTACCCTAACAAAAGAGCGCATAGACGGCATGGTGGATGGAATCATTGCGGTTTCAAAGCTTGATGACCCTGTGGGCAAAGTTTTAAGAGAGGTTAAGCGTGACAACGGTCTTGTAATAAAAAAGGTCTCTGTCCCGATGGGAGTTATTGCAATCATTTATGAAAGCCGCCCGAACGTAACCTCCGATGCCGCCGCACTTGCATTTAAAAGCGGAAGTGCCTGCGTTCTTCGCTGCGGAAAGGAAGCTTACAACTCTTCAAACGCAATAGTTTCCGCTATGCGCAAAGCTCTTGCGGAAAACGGCTTTCCGATAGAACTGCTAAACCTTATCAGTGACACAACACGCAAAAGCGCAAACGAGCTTATGACTGCAAGCGGCTATGTCGACCTGCTTATTCCGCGCGGCGGAAAGGGGCTTATAAACGCGTGTCTTGAAAACGCGACCGTGCCGTGCATTCAAACCGGAACGGGCATATGCCATGTTTATGTCGACAAATATGCCGACCTCGATATGGCAGCCAAAATAGTTAAAAATGCTAAAACATCAAGGCCGTCGGTATGCAACGCGTGTGAGGACTGTCTTGTGCACAAGGATGTAGCGGAGGAATTTCTTCCTAAACTGCAAAAGGTTCTGACTGACAAGGTCGAGCTTCGTCTTGACAGCAATGCTCAGGATATAATTGACGGCACTCCCGCCGGAGAAAACGACTTCGACACGGAATTTCTTGACTACATTCTTGGTGTAAAAGTTGTTTCAACCCTAGATGAAGCCATCGAACACATCGCACTCCATTCCACAGGTCACAGCGAAGCAATTATCACTGAAAACAAAGAAAACGCAGAACTTTTTATGAATCTTGTTGACAGCAGCAGCGTTTATGTGAACGCATCGACAAGATTTACCGATGGCAGCGAATTTGGGCTGGGATGTGAAATGGGAATTTCCACGCAAAAACTACACGCGCGCGGTCCTATGGGGCTTGAAGAACTGACAACCTACAAATACAAAATTTACGGAAACGGTCAGATACGATAGGAGAAAAAACTATGAAATATATTGCAGGATTTATAGGTGCCGGAAACATGGGCAAAGCTATTGCCACCGCTGTTGCAAAAAGTATTGACGCAAAAAGCATAGCCATTTCCAACCGTACTCATAAAAAAGCCGAAGTTCTCGCTGAAGAGCTCGGTGCAAACGCAGTAAAAAATGTGGAAATTGCCAAAAATGCAAAGTATATTTTTCTCGGCGTAAAGCCGCAGATGCTCAAAGAGCTGTTTGATGAAATCGCACCGGTGCTTAAAAATAGAACAGATGAATTTGTGCTTGTTTCAATGGCAGCCGGGACTTCAATAGAAGACATCACAAATTTCTGCGGATCCGAATATCCGGTTATAAGAATTATGCCTAATACTCCAGTTGCAATCGGCCGCGGAATTATTCTTTACTCTGCAAACAGCCTTGTTAAAAGCACTGATGAATTTCTTGACCTACTGAAGTATTCCGGTACTCTTGATGAGCTGTCCGAAAATCTGATTGACGCCGGAAGCTGTATGACCGGTTGCAGTCCGGCATGGATATATATGTTTATCGAGGCTCTTGCCGATGGCGGAGTTGAATGCGGTCTTCCGCGTGCACAGGCGCTTAAATATGCCTGCGATGCTTTAATCGGCTCGGCACAGCTTGTCAAAGAGTCGGGCAAGCACCCAGATCAGCTTAAAGATGAGGTGTGCAGCCCGGGAGGAACAACAATTGCCGGTGTTCACGCTCTTGAAAACAACGCTTTTCGCGGTACTGTCTCTAATGCTGTGACAGCAGCCTACAGCAAAACAATGAATCTAAAGAAATAGGTTTAAAACCGTCTGTGTGCCAACTTCCGCACAGACAGTTTTTTATTTCTCAAAAAATTCCGAACATAGTCATGCACCATATTTTTTTCGCAAATTGCAATAGCAACCTGCAATAGTTTACAGAAAAGTAACGATTAGCAGTAGAATGATGTTGGATTGCGGAGAGAGGGCGAAGCCCGAACGGAGAAATCCAACATCGGCGCCGCC
>JAQXIJ010000085.1 GCA_029007725.1 Bacillota bacterium
ATTGTCCTCTGTGCGGCTGGCAATCTTGTAGCCGGTGTCCTCAAGAGTTCCGGGGTTGAGCCCAAAGTCCTCTGCCAGCATACGCACAACCTCTGTTGCGGTCTTATTTTCATATTGAAAATAGTCTTTGTTGTTGAGGTACTGATCGCCCTCCTCGTCTGTTTTATCGTCAATGCCATCAAGCAACATAACAAGGGAGGTGTACCGTTCCTGCTTTGGAAAACGCCGCCCGTTTTCATAGGCACGCAGCACCTCGGCACTTACGCCGCTTACATTTGCAAGATCCTGCAAGGTCATATTTGCCCTTGCCCGTGTTCTTTTAATTCGCTCCGCAATGTCGGAGGTGTCCTGCCGTGCTGTGGTGCGTGGTATTGTTGGGGGAATATCCCAACCGCCTTTTGATAACAAAGCAAGCACAATGCTCAAGCGTTCGCTTTTGCAGGTGGCAATAAGCCTTGCCGCTGATAGATAATCATCCGGCGATAATAGCCGCATAGGTGCAACCGTGTCATCGTTTTTGATGCTTACCCCTGTTGCGTAAATTCCTGTTTTGCGTATCATAGGTAAAACGCTTGATGTAACCCAACGCTTAAACTCTTTTGCAGAGGGCAGTTTGCTTGTAAGTATCAAACTGTATAAACCGCTTTCGTTTATAAGCACCGGTTTTGTTTCCCTGCCGTTGGTGTCGCAAATTGCTACCCCCGTGAGCTTGTCCTCGCTGTCAACTCTTTTTGCCAGAGCATCCCTTGTGTTGGCATAGCCCAAAACGCTTGCGACATCTCGGCCGACAAAATAGGGCATATCCTCAATGGTTATTGATCGTATCTCTCCAAACTGTGCATTGCTGAATGTTTGCAGCTCATTCATTCTGTTTTACGCCTCCTTGTCTTTTGCCTCGCCGTTTAAGGCTTTCCAGCATATTTTTTTGTGCGAGCTCTGCATTATAACCGGTGCGCCCATTGGCATCAAGTTCACCCGTACTGCCTCGGTTGAGTTCTCGGTATACAGTGCTGATATGCACGCCGAGGTTGTCTGCAATATCCGGCAGGGCTGCACCTGCTTTATACTGCACCTCAAATTTTTTCCTATCCTCATAGGTGAAATATTTGCAAGTAATGGTTTTTTCCTCCTCTCACTTTTTTTGGCAAAAAAAATAGTGTGCGAAAGGTTTTAGCCTTTTCGCACACTTTTGAGGTGCACCGTTGCGGGCTTTTTCCTTTCGCACACAGTATAAAACTTTTTTATTAACAGTCTGTTCAAAAATATTTGTTGCAATTTATAAAGAAAGGTGATATAGTAGTAAGGTAATGTTAAAAAATAATGAAGGGAGAAAGTCAAATGAGTGAAAGACAAGCCGGAAAAAAACGCAAAGCAGCGGCAGAAGAACACAAGGAGAAGAAAACCAAGTTTAAAAAGGCAAATGTTGCATATAACATAATTGCGGCGGCTGTAATCATAGCCGTAGCGGCGCTTGGAGGCTATGCGGTCTATGACAAAACAGGCGGATTCAAAAATGCAGATACGCAAGCGACAAGTACGGCAGATGCGCAGGAACAGCAGACGACCACGGTCGAGGACATCGCAAAGCAAAAGGAAATGACAGGCGATGAACTGCTTAAAAAGTGCGGCATGGAAAATTCGGGACTAACGGCGGAAAGTACAGCTGACGAATTTTATCAGAAAATGACAATTGACAGTTATTCAAAGTATAACGACACGACTGCGGAGGAAACGAAAAAGAAGTATGGGCTCGAGTCACTGTCGGATGACACCGAATGGAGCAAGGCTCAGCAAAAGATAAAAATAGGCAAACTTGCCGAGGAACAGGGTAAAAATTTTGAAGACTTTGCAAAAGAGAACAATATGCCGCCTTCCATAACGGCGGAAACCACGCTTGCTGAGGCGCAGACGATAATGGCACAGCAAACGGCGGCGTCGGCGGAACCGACAGCAAGCGCCGAAACGGAAAATAACTGAAAAGGAGAATAAGCAATGGACGAAAATAAAAACTTGGAAAACGAAGAAATAAATGAGACGGATGAAGTGACCGAAGTTGAGGATGAAGTGACCGAAACAGAGGCAGCGGCAGAGGAGGCAGAGGGAACGGCACAGCAAACACCGGAAGAGGACGTTCCGTCCGAAGAATCGTTTGCGGAGGAAGCCTCAGAAGAGCCGGTCGCTACATATACTTCCGAAAAGACGCCGAAGTCCAAGACCCCGGTAATTGTATGCTCCGTTCTGGCTGTGCTGATAATTGCGGCGGCGGTAGTGACGACAATGCTTTCAAAGGGCATAGGCACGGATAATAAGTTTATGCAGAGCATTTCATCGGCGCTGCACATGAATAAGTATAACCAGGGTTATGTTGACATAACCGGCAAAACGGTGGCAGACCTTGCCGAATCGCAGAATATGGAGCTTGCGCAATTTTTGGAGCAGTACAATCTTCCTGCCGATATGCCGGGTTCAACCTTTGAAACGGCAGCTTATTACACAATTCCGGTGAGCAAAATGGCAGAGATGTATCGCATGGACTTTGCAACGCTTAAAGAGGTTTTGAAGCTTCCGGACACCGTAACCGAAGACACGACATGGGGGGAGGCTGAAGGACAGGTAAAGCTTGGCGACTATGTCGGCGCGGATAACCTTGACGAGTTCAAAAAGCAGTACGGACTGGGCGACGAAGTAACGGCGGATACTCAGTGGAAAGACGTGCGCAGAACGGTTGACGAAGCACAGCGCAAAAAGAGAATTGAGGAAGAAGCGGCGGCAAAAGAACAGGAAAAAGCGGCTGACACTTCAAAGGATGCCGATAATGCCGATAATGCAGCGGCTTCCGGCACAGACGCGGCTGGCGATACCGTGACAGAAGAATAAAAAATCAAATAAGCTGTAAAAGGTGCGCCGCACAGTTTACAGCTTGTTTTTTTGGGGAGGGTAACGTTTTGGCAAAGTACTATGCCGTAAAAAACGGCAGAAATATCGGGATTTTTACGTCGTGGGAAGAGTGTAAGGCGCAGACCGACGGCTTTTCGGGCGCGGAGTATAAGGCGTTCGGCACAAAAACCGCGGCGAAAGAGTATCTCGGCATCATTGCTCCAAAGACCAAAAAAGATGCAGTGGAGCTGCCCGTGCCGAACTCGCAGGTAGGCGTGCCGGTGGACGATGCGCCGAAGACCGATTCATGCGCTGCAGCGTATGTCGACGGCAGTTATAACGTACGCACCGGTGAATTTGCGTTCGGCGCGGTGCTGTTTGTCGGTGGAAAAATGTTTACCTTTTCGCATTGCTATGCGGATGCAGAGCTGGCAGAGATGCGCAATGTTGCCGGTGAAATAAAGGGCGCCGAGTTTGTAATGAAGTACGCGGCGGCAACCGGCATAAAGAGCATTGATATTTTTTATGACTATGCAGGGATAGAAAACTGGGCGCTCGGCAGGTGGAAGACCAATAAGAACGGAACGCGTGCTTATAAAGCTCTGTGCGACGAACACTTCAAAAAACTTCACGTGCGCTTTGTCAAAGTAAAGGGTCACTCGGATGATAAATATAACGACCTTGCCGACCGGCTTGCAAAGGACGCGGTCGGAAATCCGTAAATGTCTTTCTGACCGCAAAAAAGCTCGCTTTTGCGCGAAAAATTGCAAAATGAATTTCGCGAAAAATCAGAGAAAAAATAATTTTGTACAAACTGCACAAAAAATCACCAGATCAATTCCTCAAAGTGCTGAAATAATATAAAAAAACGAGAAAACTATTGAAAAAATACCTAAAAATGCTTATACTTATGTTGTATGAATGTATCACATACGTTTAGCGCAAATTACAAAAGGGTATAGAACAAATTTTGCAAGTTAGTAGGGGCTTGCAAGGTGCAATTTCCGCTGCAGAGGGATTCACTTCATACGAAAAATAAGAAAGGGAGGAATTTTTCTAATGAAAAACTTAAAAAAGGTTTTTGCAGTTGCAACAGCAATCGCAGCTTTGTCAGCATCAATGACAGCATTTGCGGAAAAGTCTTATACTCCGACAGGCGATCTTGGCTTTACATATGACAAAGAAACAAATTCGATTACTGTTACCAGCACAGATTTTGCAAAATCCGGAACAGAAATGACTTTGCTTGTTCTTAAATCAACGGCAAACGAAACAAACGTAGGACAAGACGATATTCTGTACATCGACCAGGATACAAAGGGAACAACCGCATCGTTCCAGAACATGGGACTTAAGGGTACTATTGCTGACCTTGTTGACGGAAGTTATCCTGTAAAGCTTGGTTACTATGACGCTACATCAGGTGAATTTGCTATTAAGGCAGGTACACTGACAGTTGCTGAAGCAGCTACAGGTGGCAAGACTGTTGAAATTGTCTGGGGAGACGTAAATGCAGATGGAGCAGCAGATACTCTTGATGCTACAGCAATTATTACCGCATATATTGGAGGAAAGAAAACCTTTGGTGCGAACAGTGAATATGAATGGGGAAAGTCTGCTAAAATCACTGTTACATCTGAAACTGGTGTTACAGAATAATTATATATTGGAGGAAAAAAATAATGAAAAAGATTATTTCATTAATTGCCGCAGTTGCAATGATGTCAACAATGTTTGTGGCTACGGCTTCTGCTGAAGTTGCAAACGCGACACTAAAAATAGTTCCCACAAAGTTGACCGATGCAGAGTTTGTTGAAATTATGGCAGAGAGTATTCCAGATGGTTATGAAGCGTATACTCTTGACGTAAGCGTTGCTGGACTTGGAGAACTGTCAGTAACAAATACAGGAACTGCTAAAAGGCCGGTTTATAGTGGAAGAAGAATTAACAATTTCAATTTGGAATTGGATTTTGATAAATTAGAAAATGTAAACACTGCATACACATGCGCAAATGAAACTGTATTGTGTGAAACAATGGAATTATCAAGTGATACTTTTGATGGAAAAGTATATAAGTTCTTGTTTAACGCAGGAAGTGCAGCAGCAGCGTATCCTAATACTTTTGGTACGACAATAGCTGCAGATGCAGATGTTGAATCTATTTGTAAT
>JAQXIJ010000086.1 GCA_029007725.1 Bacillota bacterium
AACATGACCGTTGCCGTCGCCGACTACCATCAGCGCTGAAAAACGCATGGTTCTACCGCCCTTAACAACCTTAGCAACACGATTAATTTCAACCAACTTCTCCTGAATATCAAGAGTTGATGCATCTATTCTCTCAGCCACAAGTTTTTCCTCCTTTAATTAGAATTCCAAGCCGCCTTCTCTTGCGCCTTCAGCAAGAGCAGCAACTCTACCGTGATAAATATATCCGCCTCTGTCGAAAACAACAGCCTTGATGCCCTTTTCAAGAGCCTTTTTAGCTATCATGTTTCCTACAGTTTTAGCTGCTTCAATATTTCCACCGTAACCGTTAAAATCTTTGTCCATGCTTGAAGCACTAACCAAGGTGATACCCTTTGTGTCATCGATTATCTGAGCATAAATGTTATTTAAGCTTCTGTAAACATCAAGACGAGGTCTCTCCGCTGTACCGGAGATGTTCTTTCTAACTCGCTGATGACGCTTAAGTCTTGCGACATTACTGTTTTTCTTGTTTATCATTTAAGAACACTCCTTTCTATTATTTCTTCTTAGCTCCCGCTTTACCTTCTTTGCGTCTGATAACCTCATCGATATACTTAATACCCTTGCCCTTGTACGGTTCAGGCAGTCTGTATTCTCTGATTTTGGCTGCTGTTTCACCAACGTGTTCCTTGTTTGCGCCCTTAACAATAATTTTGTTCGGTGCCGGAACCTCAAGAGTTATACCCTCAACAGCTTCGTACTCTACAGGATGAGAGTAACCCAGGCTCAGTACGAGCTTTTTACCCTGCATCTGTGCTCTGTAACCAACACCGTTGATTTCAAGCTCCTTCGAGAAGCCGTCCGTAACACCGATTACCATGTTGTTTATAAGTGTTCTGGTCAGACCGTGCAGCGACTTATGCATCTTGTCCTCTGACGGACGTTCAACGATGATTTCATTATTTTCTGACTTAATGATCATATCATGATGAAGCTTTCTTGAAAGAGTTCCGTTTGGACCCTTAACAGTCACTTCATTTTCAGCGCCTATTGTAACGGTAACTCCCGCAGGAATCGCGATAGGCATCTTTCCTATTCTTGACATAGTCGTTCCTCCTTAAAAATTATACATTTTGTGCTTTCAGGAAATAACACAAAACTCTTTTCTTACCATACAAAAGCAAGAATTTCGCCGCCAATGTGTTCAGCGCGCGCTTTTTTGTCTGTCATGATACCCTTTGAAGTAGAAATGATAGCTATACCCAAACCTTTCAAAACTCTTGGCAGCTCATCGGCGGTGGCGTACTTTCTAAGACCCGGCTTAGAAATTCTTTTAATCCCGCTGATAACCTTTTCCTTATTTCCGCTGTATTTAAGAGTAACTCTTATAATATCCTGCTTACCGTCCTCTATGATTTGGTAACCCTTGATGTATCCTTCATCATTCAGGATTTCGGCGATTGCCTTCTTCATATTTGAAGCAGGAATATCAACTGTTTCATGCTTTGCAGTATTTGCGTTTCTGATACGAGTCAACATATCTGCGATTGGATCAGTTATTTGCATTTAATTTACCTCCTTCCGAAAATATCGGGAATCGATTTTTAACCTACATATTAAATTGATTTCTATCTCGACCTTTTAGGTCAGGCTGAAATCTACCAACTTGCTTTTCTTACGCCCGGAATCTGACCCTTGTAAGCCAGTTCTCTGAAGCATATACGGCAAATTCCGAACTTTCTCAGATAAGCGTGCGGTCTGCCGCAGATTTTGCATCTGGTATAAGCTTGAGTTGAATATTTAGGCTTTCTCTGTTGCTTAACAACCATGGATCTTTTTGCCATAATTATTTTTCCTCCTTATTAGCTGCGAACGAACGGAGCACCCATTAGGCTTAACAGCTCACGTGCTTCCTCATCGGTTTTTGCAGTCGTTACCATAATAATATCCATACCTCTGATTTTGTCTATCTTATCGTAATCAATCTCCGGGAAGATAAGCTGTTCTTTAATACCTAAAGAATAGTTACCTCTGCCGTCAAATGAATTAGGATTGATTCCCTTAAAGTCACGTACACGAGGTAGTGCTATGCTAAATAATCTATCTAAGAATTCATACATCTTTTCAGATCTTAATGTTACTTTACATCCAATGTTCATTCCTTCTCTGAGCTTGAAGTTAGCAACTGACTTTTTAGCTTTTGTAACTATAGGTCTCTGACCGGTAATCAAAGCCAGATCGTTCATTGCAGAATCGATAACCTTAGGATTTTCCTTAGCGTCGGACATGCCGATGTTAATTACAATCTTTTCAAGCTTCGGTATCTGCATTGTGCTCTTGTAACCGAACTTTGTCATAAGTGCAGGAGCAACTTCGTTTTTATATTTATCTTGCATTCTTGACATTGTATGATTTGCCTCCTTCCGTATAATTAATCATTAAATACTTCTTCGCACTTTTTGCAGTATCTTACCTTTGAACCGTCCTCAAGAACCTTAACGCCCGTTCTTGCAGCCTTGCCGCACTTTGAGCAAACTCTCATAACGTTTGAAGCGTCGATTGCGGCTTCCTTGTGGATTATGCCGCTTTCCTGTCCCTGAGCTCTTGCCTTCTGGTGTTTTTTAACCATTGCAACGCCTTCAACCACAACTTTACCTGTTTCAGGATAAGCTGTAACAATCTTGCCTTCTTTACCCTTATCTTTACCGGAGATAACTTTTACGATATCACCGCGTTTAACATGCATTTTTTTCATCGTATTTACCTCCTATTAAAGAACTTCCGGAGCCAAAGACAAAATCTTCATATAATCCTTATCACGAAGCTCTCTTGCAACAGGTCCGAATATACGAGTACCTCTTGGGTTCTTGTCATCCTTAACTATTACAGCAGCATTTTCATCAAATCTGATATATGAACCGTCGCTGCGTCTTGACTCTTTAACCGTTCTGACTACAACAGCCTTTACAACGTCACCTTTTTTAACAACGCCACCTGGTGTTGCCTTCTTAACAGAACAGATGATTTCATCGCCTACGGCTGCGTATCTCTTTTTAGAGCCGCCCATAACACGAATACACATAACTTCTTTAGCGCCTGTGTTATCAGCAACTTTTAAGCGTGTCTGTTGTTGTATCATGTTCTTCCTCCTTCCGGCAAGCAACCAAATTACTGTGCCTTTTCAACTATTTCAACCAATCTCCATCTCTTGTCCTTTGAGAGAGGTCTTGTTTCCATAACTTTAACTTTATCACCGATGCCGCATATATTTTCTTCGTCATGCGCTTTCAGCTTATAAGTTCTCTTTACAACTTTACCATAAAGCGGATGCTTTACACTTTCTTCAATGGCAACTACGATAGTTTTATCCATCTTATCGCTTATCACTTTACCAATTTTGGTTTTACGGTTGTTTCTTTCCACTTTGAAAGTCCTCCTTTCATACAAATAAATTGTACTGACCTATAATCCTCATTATATTGCAGAATCCTCTAATTCTCTTTCATGAATGATGGTCTTTATACGAGCGATAGTTTTCTTAACATCACCGATCTTCTTTGGATTATCCAGCTGATTGATAGCGTTCTGAAATCTCAAGTTAAACAGTTCCTGCTTGCAGTCAGAAAGCTTTGTAACAAGCTCCTCTGTAGCGAGTTCTCTTAGCTCAGTTACTTTCATTCTTATTCACCATCCTTCGCTTCACGCTTAACGAATTTACACTTAACAGGCAGCTTGTGCATGGCAAGACGCAGAGCTTCTCTGGCAGTTTCTTCAGAAACACCGCCGATTTCAAACATAACTCTGCCCGGTTTAACAACCGCTACCCAATATTCCGGAGAACCTTTACCTGAACCCATTCGAGTTTCAGCAGGCTTTTGTGTGATAGGCTTGTCAGGGAAAATCTTTATCCAAACCTGACCGCCACGCTTTGTATATCTTGTCATAGCGATACGGGCAGCTTCAATCTGTCTTGAAGTTATCCATGAAGGCTCCAAGGCCTGCAAGCCGTACTCTCCATTTGAAACAACGTTGCCGCGTGTTGCCTTACCCTTCATTCTGCCGCGCATCACTTTTCTGTATTTCACTCTTTTAGGTAATAACATTATTTGTTGCCTCCCTTCGCTTTGCGTTCAGGTCTTGGCCTTCTTGACTGTCTTTCTTCCTTTGTATTTGCTGATTCAGCCAAAA
This sequence comes from Bacillota bacterium, assembly GCA_029007725.1. Taxonomy (GTDB): domain Bacteria; phylum Bacillota; class Clostridia; order UBA1381; family UBA1381; genus UBA1738. The sequence goes on from JAQXIJ010000086.1 coordinate 4,171, forward strand.
CTTCACCCTTGTAAATCCAAACCTTGACACCCAAGATACCATAGGTTGTATTTGCCTCAGCGAAGCCGTAGTCGATGTCGGCTCTTAAAGTCTGCAGAGGAATAGTACCTTCGTGATACTGCTCTGTTCTTGCAATTTCAGCGCCGCCTACACGACCTGCAACAGCAGTTTTTATGCCCTTGATTCCGCATCTCATAGCTCTGCCCATAACCTGCTTCATAGCTCTTCTGAAAGAAATTCTCTTTTCAAGCTGAGCCGCAATGTTTTCAGCAACAAGCTGAGCGTTTGTATCAGGGTTCTTAACTTCCATTATATTTACGTTTACACTTCTTGAAGTCATCTTTTCGAGCTGAGCCTTAAGTTTGTCGATTTCAGCACCGCCCTTACCGATAACGATACCCGGCTTTGCAACATATAATGTAACATAAATCTTATTTTGCTTTCTTTCAACAACAATCTTAGCGATACCTGCATCATAGCAAGCTTTTTTTACAAACTTTCTGATGTTGTAATCTTCAACGAGCTGATCGCCGAATTCTTTTTTTCCGGCGAACCACTTAGAATCCCAGTCCTTTATGATACCGACTCTAAGACCGTGCGGATTAACTTTCTGTCCCATAGGATTAACCTCCTTTTTCGATTATTCTCTTTCCTTTAATACTAAAGTGATATGGCTTGTTCTTTTTAAAATTCTGAATGCTCTGCCCTGTGCTCTCGGCTGAACTCTCTTAAGGGTCGGACCCTGAGTTGCATAGCATTCGGCAACATACAGCTTACTTGCATCCATGTCAAAGTTGTTTGTTGCATTAGCCATAGCTGACTTTAATAATTTCTCAAGATATTCGCTTGCAGCCTTAGGAGTATTTTTGAGAATACCCATTGCATAGCCTGCATCCTTACCTCTTATAAGATCAAGAACGATTTTCACCTTTCTTGGTGATATACGAGCATATTTTACACTTGCGCGTGCTTCCATAACGGAATCCTCCTTTCAGGTTTTAGAACTTATATTTTTTGAATATAACTCATAAAACACCTGTTCATTAAGTGGTGCGGCACGAGGAGTTCGTACCATACCATTAAATCCAACTGTTTTTAAGTTTATTTAGTAGTTTTGGCTCCTACGTGACCTTTGAATGTTCTTGTAGGAGCAAATTCTCCAAGTCTGTGCCCTACCATGTCTTCACTGATGAATACCGGAACATGCTTTCTGCCGTCATGAACAGCAATAGTGTGTCCAACCATTTCAGGGAAGATTGTAGAAGCTCTTGACCAAGTCTTAATGACCTTCTTTTCGTTTGCGGCGTTCATAGCTTCTATTCTGCTCATAAGACGTTCTTCGACGAAAGGTCCTTTTTTAAGTGATCTGCCCATTATGCTTTCCTCCTTTTATTATTTAGCGTTTCTTCTCTTAACGATAAACTTATCGGTCTTATTCTTATGCTTTCTGGTCTTGTAACCCAAAGCAGGTTTACCCCAAGGAGTTACAGGAGCAGGACGACCGATAGGAGATTTACCTTCACCACCACCGTGTGGGTGATCGTTCGGGTTCATAACAACACCGCGGACAGTTGGGCGCCAGCCCATGTGACGTTTTCTGCCGGCTTTACCGATAGAAATGTTTTCGTGCTGCTGATTACCGATTATACCAACAGTAGCCTTGCATTCAAGACGAACCATTCTTACTTCGCCCGACGGAAGTCTAACCTGCGCATATTTGCCTTCCTTTGCCATAAGCTGAGCAGAGCTGCCTGCTGAACGAACCAGCTGAGCACCCTTGCCAGGATACAGCTCAATGTTATGAATCAGCGTACCTACAGGGATATCCTTCAAAAACAGAGCGTTGCCTGGCTTGATGTCTGCGCCTTCGCCCGAAACAACAACGTCACCGTCTGTCAGTCCGAGAGGAGCAATGATGTAAGCCTTTGTTCCGTCCTCATACTGAATAAGAGCAATGTTAGCTGAACGGTTAGGATCATATTCGATTCCGATAACAGTAGCCGGCATCTGGTCCTTTTGTCTTTTAAAGTCTATAATTCTGTATTTATTTCTATTACCGCCGCCTCTGTGACGAACAGTAATTCTACCATATGAATTTCTGCCTGCGTTCTTTTTCTTAGAAGCCAACAATGAACGTTCCGGTGTTGACTTTGTGATTTCTTCAAAGTCAGAAACGGTCATAAATCTTCTTGCAGGAGAGGTAGGCTTAAATTTTCTTATAGCCATTTTGCGTTCCTCCTATTTTCTAATATTACATATCAAAGAACTCAATAGTCTTTGAACCCTTAGCCAGGGTTACGATAGCCTTTTTATAAGAAGCTCTTCTGCCTTCATAACGGCCCATTCTCTTCTTTTTACCTGTTACATTAATTGTATTAACCGCTGCAACACTTACGCCGAACACTTCTTCAACGGCTTTTTTAATCTCTACCTTGTTAGCAGTAGTAGGCACTTTAAAGGAATACTTTTTAATTTCGTTTCCGTCCTTGTCGACGAAAACTTCCATACTGCGTTCAGAGATGATTGGCTTTCTGATAATGTCATATGCGAATTTCATTATGCAAGCACCTCCTCAATCTTTGCAATCGCGTCCTTAGAAACAACAAACTTGTCGTTTCTCAGTACTTCATAGGTGTTCAAAACATCAACATAGGTCGATGTGACACCCTTTATATTTCTTGCTGATTTGTAGACATTCTGATCGCATTCTGCAGTAACAATCAATGCCTTTGAGGTAATATCCATACCCTTTAGCATTTTTGCTATAACAGAAGTTTTGATTTCGTCCATCTTCAAATCTTCAACAACATAAATTTCATATGCTTCATATTTAGCAGACAAAGCAGACTTTAAAGCTATTTTCTTCAGCTTCTTGTTCATGCCCAATCTGTAATCGCGGGGTTTAGGTCCAAGTGCAACACCGCCGCCTGTCCATTGTGGAGCGCGGATACTGCCCTGTCTTGCACGGCCTGTGCCCTTCTGTCTCCAAGGCTTTATACCACCGCCACGCACTTCCGTACGGGTCTTGGTGCTCTGTGTACCTTGTCTTTGGTTTGCCAGGTAGTTTGTAACTACTGTGTGCAGAACCGATTTATTCACATCAGCGCAGAAGATGCTATCGGAAATTTCCATAGAACCTGTCTTAACGCCTTCCATGTTATATACAGCAACTGTAGCCATATTTTATTCCTCCTTTCCGACCTCCGTTACGCTTTAACGCTGTTTCTGATTGTAACAAGACCGCCCTTGTTGCCCGGGATTGCACCCTTCACAAGAATCAAGTCGTTTTCTGTATCAACCTTGACAATTTCAAGGTTCTGAATGGTTACTTTTACAACACCCATATGTCCGGGAAGCTTTTTACCTTTCATAACTCTGCCCGGTGTAGAACAAGCGCCCAGTGAACCCGAGCCTCTGTGATAACCTGAGCCGTGAGCCATAGGACCTCTGTGAAGTCCCCATCTCTTCATAGGACCCGCAAAACCTTTACCTTTTGAAATACCCGAAACGTCTATTTTTTCGCCCGCTTCGAATATGTCAGCTTTGATTTCATCTCCTACATTAAGAGAAGAAGTGTCTTCCAACCTGAATTCTCTCAAATACTTTTTGCAAGCGATATTTGCCTTTGCAAACACGCCCTTCTGCGGCTTGTTGAGCGACTTTTCCTTTACATCGCCGAAGCCGACAACTACTGAATCGTAACCCTCTGCTTCAACAGTCTTGGTCTGTACAACAGTGCAAGGACCTGCTTTGACAACAGTAACGGGAATTACTTTTCCGTCTTCAGCAAAAATCTGAGTCATGCCCAACTTTGTGCCTAAAATTGCTTTTTTCATTTTGTTCATCCTTTCTTAACAGTTATTGGTTCCTACAAAGCAACGATAGGAACGTGACCTGCATCATAGCCCTTTTGCGGCTACTGCAATTACATGACCTGCCTTACTTTTGAATTACGTCAAATTCAACGCCTGCAGGCAAATCGATTTTGAATAACGCTTCCATGGTCTTTGGACCCGGAACAACGATATCAACTAATCTTTTGTGAGTTCTTCTTTCGAACTGTTCTCGAGAATCCTTGTACTTATGAACCGCTCTTAAGATTGTGATAACTTCCTTTTGCGTCGGCAGCGGAATAGGTCCTGAAACCTTCGCGCCTGTTCTTTTCGCAATCTCAACGATTTTTTCAGCAGACTGATCCAGTACTGCATGATCATAAGCCTTCAGTTTGATTCTGATTTTTTGAGCTGCTGCCATGTTTTTTCCCTCCTATTAAAATATTGGCTTGCGGGCGCCCTTTAAAAGACGCTCAACACTTGCACGACAGCTGCAGCGAATTACAACGCCGCCAGGTGTTTCCATGCTCACCCAAAATAAAACCCGAACTGCCGAAAATCGGCGCACGGGGTACTTCAAGCCGCAAAAGTCCCTCATCCCGGCTCTTTAAAGGCACAAAACACCTCAAACAACCGAAGTAAGACTAAATATGCAGCGTGACCTGTCGCCCGGTTTCATGAATCGGACATTCTCCACGGAAAAACCGGACTCATTCGGTCCGCAACCTCCCGCTTCATCGTTTGTCAAGTGTCACAACGCTACTATTATATATGAAATACCCCATTTTTGCAAGCCTTATTTGATAATTTGCAAAAATAATTTATAACAAAATTTTATGATTTTATATTGTATTTTTTGTGCATATTTACACGAATATTTTTATGCCGAAACACTTTTAACCCTCCGCACGCCAAGTAAAACCGCAAAAAAATAATTTCCCATATTATAATTAAAAAGTGCAGGTATGCTTGAAAAAAGATATAATTTGTGATATTATAAAAAGAGTTTTACAATAGCGAAAAATATTTTTGGGAACTATAAAGGAGAAATGCTGTTTATGAGTAAAAAGCTTTTTACGTCGGAATCGGTCACAGAAGGGCATCCAGATAAAATCTGCGACTGCATTTCGGACGCCATTTTAGATGAAATCTTAAAGCGCGACCCAAATGCGCGCGTCGCTTGCGAAACTACCTGCACCACAGGAATTGTTTCAATAATGGGTGAAATTTCAACAACGTGCTACGTCGACTTTCCGAAAGTTGCGCGCCAGGTTATTCTTGATATTGGATACGACCGCGCGAAATACGGCTTTGACGGTAACACCTGCGCCGTTGTTACTTCAATCGATGAGCAATCACCCGACATCGCAATGGGTGTCAACAAAGGGCTCGAAAACAAGACTGGCGAAGATGACATTGAAAATTCAACCGGAGCCGGCGACCAGGGAATGATGTTCGGCTATGCCTGTGACGAAACACCGGAGCTTATGCCGCTTCCCATTTCGCTTGCGCACAAATTTGCAAAAAAATTGACAGAGGTCAGAAAATCCGGACTTTTGCCATATCTACGTCCAGACGGAAAAACGCAGGTAACCGTTGAATACATTGACGGAAAACCCTCAGCAATCGATACTGTTGTCGTTTCTACACAGCACTCGCCCGATGTAAGTCTTGAACAAATTCGCGAAGACATCATCCGCGAAGTTATAAAAACAACTGCTCCAAAGGAGCTTTTGAAGGAGGATACAAAGTACTTCATAAATCCAACCGGCAGGTTTGTTGTTGGTGGTCCGCAGGGCGATTCCGGACTGACCGGAAGAAAAATCATTGTCGATACCTACGGCGGATATGCGCGTCACGGCGGCGGAGCTTTTTCAGGCAAGGATCCGACAAAAGTTGACCGAAGCGCAGCTTATGCAGCACGCTGGGTTGCAAAAAATGTTGTTGCCGCTGGTCTTGCAAAAAAATGCGAGGTTGAGCTTGCATATGCAATAGGAGTTGCTCACCCGGTTTCCGTCATGGTTGACACCTTCGGTACAGGAACAGTTTCCGATGAGCAAATATCAGACGCAATTCTTAAAGTGTTTGATTTGCGTCCGCACGCAATAATAAAGGCGCTCGATTTGCGCAAACCGATATACAATCAGCTTTCTGCTTACGGTCATATGGGTCGCGAGGAGTTGGGTGTAAAATGGGAGAACACAGATAAAGCCGATGAGCTTAAAGCCGCTATAAAACATAATTAATATTGATTTACAATATAAAAAAGAAATTCGCAGAATGTACGAATTTCTTTTTTTATACCGAAATCTTTCCACTCTCTATATCCTTGATAATCTTTGCCACAGCACTTTCATTATTGCTTACAGTTATAATATCTGCCACATTTTTTGCCGAGTCAACCGCATTAGAAACTGCAACACCGACCCCGGCAGCTTCTAGCATGCTGATATCGTTTTCGTTATCTCCGAGAGCAATCGTTCTGCTGATTTCTATGCCAAGCATGTCCGCCAGCCGTATCATTCCGTTGCCCTTTGAAGCGCCCTTTGGCAAAACCTCAAAATAATTTTCGCTGCTACGCACAAAATCGAATTTGTCGGCAAAATTTAGTTCGCGTACGCCCTGTTTGATTTCCTCCATGTGGTCGCCTTCAGTTATAAACAGCGCCTTTTTCCACGGTTTCGGAATATCGTGATAATCAATCTGCAGAGGCGGCAGCTTTTCCGCCACACGGTAGCGCTCCGACCACTCATTGATTTTACAAAAATACACATTTTCATCGGTACATATATTTATTGCTATGTTCTTAAATCTGTGTTCTGCATCCTCCAAAAATGCCGTTATATGCTCATCAAGATATGTTCCCCATGTCATTTCATCACGCGCAAAGTCATACAGTCCCGCTCCATTGAACGCAACAATAGGCGCATTTGGCACGATATAATCGAGAATAAGCCTTGCACCCCTTGGCACACGCCCGGTCGTAAATGTAAACTTGCCGCCCTCACTCATAAAATATTCAATATATTGTTTGTTCTCGTCCGAAACTCGCTTGTCAGTTGTCAACAAGGTTTCGTCAAGGTCACTGCAAATAAGTATTCCTTCAAAATTTCCCATATCATTCCCTATTCTTTTTCTCAATATATATTACATTGTCACACATATCAAAAGCCGCCTGCTTATGACTTACTATAATGCATGTCTTGTCAGTCATTTTTCTGATTGCCTCAAGCAAGCTGCGTTCTGTTGCAGAATCAAGTGCCGACGTCGACTCGTCCAAAAGAAGAATCGGCGCATCGTGCAGAATTGCCCTCGCAATAGATATCCTCTGTGTCTGTCCCTCCGAAAGCCCAAGCCCCTTTTCGCCCAGCTGCGTATCAAGACCGTTGTCAAGCGTATCTATAAAATCACTAATCTGCGCTACTTCAGCCGCTCTGCGCACCTGTTCGTCGGTAGCGTCATGACCGAACGCAATATTCTCGCGTATAGTTCCCGACAAAATCAGATTTCCCTGCGGAACATAGGCAAACAGTTCGCGCGTTTCTTTTCCCAAATCAATCTCACCGTTTTTGCACTTCATATAAATTCTGCCAGAATCCGGTGTCATAATTCCGAGCAGAAGCTTTATCGCAGTGCTCTTTCCGGCACCTGACTCTCCGGCAATAACGACACATTCGCCTTTATTTATCCGCATATTTATGCCGGACACCACCGCATCATCACTGTACGAAAATGTCACATTGTCGTACACAATCTGTTCCATATTTTCGTATGTATCTGCTGGCAGAGAAATATTTTTAATGTTTTCATCCTTTAGGTTTTCCAACTCGATAAGCCTCTCGACTGAAGCTGTCACCGCAAACGCCTGCGGCACAAGACTTGACATACTTTTAAACGGTGACTGAATCTGTGAAACCAATGCCAAAATAGCGGTAACATCACCATATGTCAGTCTGCCCTGTGAAAGTCGCAGTGCGGCATAAGCCATTGCAAAATAGTAGCCGGCATTGAAAATCATAAATATGCCTATCTGCGCAGCGACCGATGCGGTAACACGCCGAACCTTGAGCCTATAACCATCATATTGCAGCTTTTCGTTCCTGTCCAGCATTTTTTCCTCGCACTTAAAGGATTTGACAACAAGTAAATTTTGCAAAATTTCGAGCATGAACGAATTGATACGTCCGTCACATTCCTGACATTTCTTATGCAGAATTTTGTAGCGCTTAGAATAAATTCGCGCACCGACCGCAACAAGAGGCCCGACGCCCAAAATTATCAGAGCAAGAGTACCGTCAATGTTATAAAGCACATAAAATGCGCCGATAATACTGGTCATAAACAGCACAGCAGACGGCACAATCGCAACAATCCCATTTACAATCACATTTACATCACTGTTTATTCTGTTAAGAAGCTCCCCCGAATGATAGTTCATAACCGACAGATAGTCCTTGTTTATCAGTACCTTAAACAGATGACGTTTTAAATATATGTCCAAACGCGAACAGGCATGAACGTTAAGATAGCTCATAACAATCTGTATTACTAGAAGTGCCAGCAGCAGTGAAACAAGCGCGCCGAAAGCTTTCGGCAGTGAGCCGTCCAGCGTTTTTGTCGCAATATCCATGACATTTTTGGACGCGGTCGCAAAACGCACCTGCAGAAGCGATGCAATCGCACTGAGCAACGTCAGCATTACTATAATGGGAAAACTTTTTTTCCCGTTTTTTAATATCCATTTGCGGACAACGGCATTTTTTTTCACGGTCAACTCTCTTTTCGTAATAATATCTTTTTTATTTTATCACACATTTTCCGCATTTGCAACCATTCGTGCAAGCTCCTCCGGCGAAATCATTCGGTTTATCGCAGCCAACAGCATATTTGCGGATATTTTTGACGGTAAACCCATCGCCGCGGCGATTTTGTTTCGCAGCGCACTGCTGTTTTCGCCGCCGCAAAGTCCGAGCTGCACCAAGTCTGCTTTGGTAATATCGGATAATTTTTCTGTCTTGCTGCCGTCAATTTCACAGCCGCTTTTTATCAGAGCATTCAAAATCGTATTATTATCAATACCCTCTACTCCCAAAAGCCCCTCCTTGCCGGGGAGGCGCTTACGCCGCTCCTTGCCATGAATTTCCGGAATGTATGCGTGCTTTACCTGTTCTTCCGGCACAAGCTGCTTTACAAAGCTGCGAATTTTAAACCCCGCCGCATCGGAATCGGTAAGAACTACAATTCCTGTTTTTTCCGCAAGGGTTTTGATTGACTCCTGTGCCTTTTTATTGTTGAACACCGAAAATCCGCCAGTCACAAAAATAAGACCGTCCAGAAATCCCGATAGCCGTATTTTATCGTATATACCCTCAACAATAACCGTTTCCTTTATCTTATACATTTTTTCTCCGCCTTTTCGGGCAGAACGCCCATTTTACAATAAATTTATCATCTTTGGTCACACTTGTCAATAAAAGTTTACATTTTGTTCATACACTTGCGGCATATTCGTATTATAATATACAGAGTAATATTGATACAGAGGTGAAAACAGATGTCAGATATTGATAACTTTGATTTAAGCAGTGATGAAACAGAAAACAAAGGAGAGCGTTCTGACGAAAACGGCGGCGACGCAGCCGAAATCAGCGGCACAACAGAAACAGCACCCACAGAAAACAGCGGTACAGCCGAAAACATCTTTAATTCATCCGATGAACGGACTGAGTTTGAAAAGGAGCTTGAAAACTATCTTCCCACTCCCGAAAGCACAGGCAAACTTAAAAAGCCGATGCCGTCGTGGCTTTGGGCCGTGCTTGCTTCGGTGCTTACAACCGTGATTTTGTTTGCACTCTACTCATTGCTTGTGGTTCCTCATCTCAAGCCGTCGGCGGTAATCTCATATGTACAGGGTTCCAACAAACCCGACTCTGCTGACACTTCGGATCTGAGCAGCATAAATGAAAAAGTGACGCCCGGCATTGTTACGGTTTCCGGCAGTTCCAAATACACAAACTTTTTCGGAATGTCATCTTCCGCCAGCACAGGTTCAGGGATTATCATAAGTCCGGATGGATATATTCTTACCAGCAACTCGCTTGTCAGCTCTGACGGAGAAACAACTGTTGTTATGCCGGATAAAAGCAAACATACCGCAACAATCGTCGGCGCAGACGAAAATAAGGATATCGCAATACTCCATATAAATGCTTCCAATCTGCCTGCTCTCACACTTGCTAATTCCGACAATGTACGTCCAGGCGATACATCAATCGTAATCGGAAATATGCTTGGTTCCGCACTTGGAACGTCAATAACTCGCGGCATTATCTGCGGTGTTAACAAAAGTGTATCACTCCAGAACGGCGGTACAATAAACCTTTTGCAGACCGATGCGGCAACAACATCAAACAATGCCGGCGGCTGCCTGTTAAACACCAACGGAGAGGTCATCGGTATGATTACCTACGCAATTTCAACAAATGCCGGCAACATAAGTTTTGCCATTCCGTCAAATGACATAAAAAACGTTACAGAATCTCTGATTAACACAGGCTCAGCACCCGAATCTCCTATTATAGGCATAACCGGAACAGGTTCTGATCACGGGGTTGTGATTGATTCCGTTGTTGATGATTCACCCGCGAAGAAATCCGGGCTTAAAGAGGGTGACCTTATCTTAAAGGTTGACGACACTCCGGTAAAATCGGTTGAAGAAATCAACAAAATCCGCGACACTCATAAAAAGGGTGAAACAATAAAAATCACGATTTACCGAGACGGCAACACTCTTGATGTTAAAGTGGTCTTATAAAAATATCAAGTCCCCTGTGCTACCGCTTTTGCAGGCAGTGCAGAAGCACAGTGTTCAAAATAATGTTTATATAAACAATTAAACAAAAAGCGCGGCAACCAGCCGTGCTTTTTGTTTTGTTCCTATATAGCTTTTACATTTAATATATTTGACTGAATGAACAAGCTTTCACTGTTTAAACTGTATCACATAATTATCCTTCTCTGCTCCAGTCTTGATTTTTCTGCTGCAAGCGTCAGGCGATGTGCCTCAAAAATTCTGTGGTCAATTCGGTAATTCTCATTTTCCATCGACTCCGCAAAATACCGCATCAGTCCACCGTCGCCGCCGCAGTGACGTGTTTCGTCGTGGGATACCGAAAATCGCTCCTCGCAGTTTTCAAAAAAACGCCTAAGAACAATCTGCCCGTCCTCCATGCAGCCTCCAATTTCGCCGTCAGTGCCCATCAACTTAATCGTCCTTGTATTTCGCAGTGAAAAGGCCGACACTGTGAAAACGGCGCATAGACCTCCGGTCATCTCCATAGCGGCAACCTGATGGTCGCAAACGTCATTGTCGCAGCGGTATACACACCTTCCATAAGGATTGGTTTTCAGAGCATCGATTATGCAATTTCTTTCCGTTCCGCATTCAAACTTATCTACAAAATATGACGCGGCACCATCAGTATACAGCTTTACTGCATTATATTTGCACTCCGCGGCAAAAGGGCAGCTGTCGGTGCACCTTTTTGGAACATCTCCCGGCGCATTTTCTGTGCTAAAATACCCGTTTGATCCATACGACGTTATGCTTTTGCAGCTGCTTCCTGTGAGATACAGAATAAGATCAAAATCGTGGCATGATTTTGCCACAATAAGCGGTGAAGAAGTCTTTGAATTATTCCACTGTCCACGCACATAGCTGTGCGCATGATGCCAGTAGCCTTCATTTTCATTAATCTGCATATTCATAATCTTTCCGATTTTACCGCTGTCCGTAATCTCTTTTATTTTTTTGATAAATGGCGTGTACCTGAGCACAAACCCCGTCATAAACACTCTGTTGTATCCGCAAAGCGCCGCTTCAAGCCGATCTATTTCCTCACAAAACGGAGAAATTGGCTTTTCGAGCAAAATGTGGTATCCACATTCAATTGCCATAAGCGCCGGTTCAAGATGCATTCGGTCCTGCGTACAAATCAGAACCGCATCTGCAAGCCTTCCTTTTCTGAACAACTGTCTGTAATTCGCAAATGCCATATTTTCCGCAATGTTGTATTCACTGCAAAATTCACTTCGTTTCTGCAAATCCGGCTCGGCAACCCCGATAATTTTAATTATTCCCGTCTTTTTAATATACGGCGCATAAGAATCCTTGCCCCTGCCGCCCGCGCCGATAATAATACATGTTTTCATTTTCTTTTCCTATATGATAATTGAATTTTCAAGTATTCGTTCTACCAGCCTTACACTTGCCTGTGAGCTTTCCGGTGTTACAATCTGCGGCTTTGTACCGTTTTTCACACACGAAACAAAATATTCGATTTCTCCGACGTATCCGTCCACACCGGAAATGTTTATGCCGGTATCGCTGCTTAGAGCTTCTGTTGTCAACTCAATTTCGTTGCCGTTTGCGAATATTTTTTCACCCTTATATTCCACGGCTCCGTTTTCAAAAACAGCTTTGAAGCTCGCTTCAAAAGGAATATTGTAATTATACCACGTTGCCTCTGCCGACACTATGCACTTGTCATATACAAGTTCGGATATAATATAATCATTGTTGTTTTTCAGCTTGTGATATACTCCCCGAACCTCCTTTGGCTCTCCGAGTACATACTGCACAAAGTCAATGTCGTGGATAGACAAATCAATCGGTGTACCGCCGCTCTTTTTCAAGTCGCGCATCCAATCCTGCCAGCTCCATGTCGGAATCGCCGAAATGCGTTTCATGTCAAGACGCAAAAGCTCGCCATACTCTTTTGAATTTATCACATTTTTAAGATATATATACGGTGTCATAAATCTGACAACATGAGCTGTCATGAATAGCTTTCCTGATCGTTTTACCGCCTCAGTAACCGCCTGTGTATCTGCCGAAGAAAGGCTCATCGGCTTTTCAGACAACACGTTTATTCCATGCTCCAATGCTTTTATGCTCATTTCGCGGTGCATATAGCTCGGTGTACATATATCAGCTATATCAGGTTTTTCATTTACCAAAAGATCATCAATACTTTCGTATATATTTATCCCTTCGCCGCCGACCTTTTCCTTAGCCATATCTGTGCGGACATCACATACCGCAATCACCTCGGCATCGGCAATATTTTTGTAGCAGTTGAAATGGACACCTCCCATTCCGCCTATTCCTATAAGTGCAACTTTTATCATATCAATCCCTCCAACAATTTTTTTGCATCTTTTATATCATTAATCTGCCGTTCGCCCGAAATTTCGCGTTCTATTGTAAGAGTGCCGTCATATCCCACAGACCGCAGTTTGTCTATAAACTTCGGAAAATTGACCTTTCCCTGACCGAGCGGCATTTCTTTGCCAAGATGCCTGCCGTCCGTAGGATAGCAGCCGTCCTTTGCATGAACATCCCGTACATATTTGCCAAATGCGTCAAGCGCATCGGTAGGGTTTGCCTTGCCATACATAATCAAATTGGCAGGGTCAAGGTTTATGCCGAGGTTGCCCGTTCCGACATCTTCGATGGTTCTGCGCAGAGTAACCGGTGTTTCTTGACCTGTTTCAAACAGAAAGTATTGCCCGTTGTTTTTTACATACCCTGCAACGTTTTTAAGTGCTGCCACTATTGCATGATACTGTTCTCCAGCCGGCACCTCGGGCAAAAATCCCGCATGAGTTGCCATGTTTTTTACACCCAGAAGCTTTGCAAAATCCGAGCCATGCATAAGTTCTTTCATCCGTTCAAAGCGATACTCGGCAGGCACAATTCCAAGTGTCAGAGGTCCTTCATAGAAGTCCCACACCGCGGGGCCGCTCCATCCGCACCAAAATGTTGAAATGTGCACTGAATATTTTTCGCAGCATTCTCTGATTTTTTCCGCATTATCCGGCGTCATCAGCTCACTGTGCCAACAGTCAAGCTGACATGACTCAAATCCAAACTCATTCACTTGTCTAAATTTGCTTTCTATATTTTCATCGACAAAGCGCACCATAACCCCAAGCTCCATATCAAATTACCTCCTACATTGACATTTTTGTGTTTTTATTATATACTTAAAATATATCAAAGACAATGAACATTTTTGCTCTGTATTAGCACAATTTTGAGGTGGTTTTATGAATGACATACGATTATATGAGGACATTTCCGAGCTGGGGCAAAGCTTTCCGATAAAAATACGAAAATACAGTTCTACGCATCTCATGCCGCATTGGCATGAGCACATCGAGCTTCTTTATATTATTTTCGGAGAGGGACGCTTTGTATGCAACAGCAAAACGGCAGACGCATATGCCGGCGAAACAGTTGTTGTAAACAGCAGTGAGCTTCATTCTTTCATTGCAGAAAAAAGTATAGAATATATCTGCCTGATTATAAACACCTCAATGTTTTCTGATGTTAATTGCGGAAATATTATTATTAATTCCAAAATACCGCATGATGAATTTGTAACAAACTGCTTTAAACATATGTACGAGGAGTTTTTAAAGGGTGAAGCCGCGTCCAATATGGTGATAAAAGGTGAAACATACCTGCTTATGGCGCATCTTATAAGAAATTATACTGCAATGCATCTTTCGCGGTTTGAATATGACGTTCGCATGGCAAGAATGAAAAAGGTAAATATGATTCTGGACTATATTCATGCCAATTACAGTCAGCCGATAAGCACTTCGAAATTGGCAAAAAAGTGGTATTTGAGCGAAAGTCATATGTGCCGTATGTTCAAAGCGGCAACCGGTGTAAAATTAACCGAATATATTAACAAATATAGGGTTGATAAGGCTGCCACTCTGCTGCTAAACAGCGACGACAGTGTTTCGGATATCGCATCAAAGGTCGGTTTTGATAATTTGAATTATTTCGACAGAATTTTTAAAAGGTACAAAAAATTATCCCCCAAAAAATACAAAAAGCAATAGCATTTCCCCCACATATACACGCATCGGTACAGCATTACGTGATTATTCCCGTCCCATTCCGATTTTTTGCCTTAATTTTCATTTAATAAAAGCCGCGGCGAAGGAGAGCATATTAAATGCAGGACTTCAATATTTTCTGTCCTGCCGACGAAAAAATTAATTTGCCGCACAAGCGGAGGAATGGAGATTTTTTTATGGAGCTCAAAAAAGACAGACCCGTTCTTAAAGAAAACTATGAATACGACATAATGAACAGCACAAATTCGGTTGCTTCAGTAACCGAATGTACCGGGCTTATTCAGGTTCCGCCTGCAGACATTTCGGCATCCGAGTCTTACGGCGATATATATGTCATTCCCGAGCAGGTGAACTACTTTGATGATGTCATTAAGCCTCACGGCGACAACACACTGTCGGCACAAAACATTCCGGAGAAAAAACGCTGAAATTATATCAGCATCCCAAGGGGCAAAAAACGCGCTGACTGCGGTCTGCGCGTTTTCTTCGTCCTATTTTACTTTGCAAACTGGCTGTTGTACAACTTGAAATAAAATCCTTTTTTACCTAGCAACTCTGCATGATTTCCCTGCTCTACAATATTTCCGCTGCGCATTACCAAAATAATGTCTGCGTCGCGCACCGTGGACAATCTGTGCGCAACTATAAAGCTCGTTTTGCCCTTCATAAGCTGCGAAAACGCGTCTTGAATCTTCATTTCGGTTCTGGTATCGATAGAGGACGTTGCCTCGTCAAGTATCAGCATCGGCGGACGGCATAGCATAACGCGTGCAATACATAAAAGCTGCCTTTCCCCCTGAGAAAGGTTTGTATCGCTGTCAGATATTACGGTGTCGTACCCATGTGGCATACGCATTATAAAGCCGTGCGCATGAGACGCCTTTGCCGCTTCGACAATTTCGGCATCGGTCGCGTCCGGCTTACCCATTGCAATATTATCGCGTATACTTCCGTTTTCCAGCCATGTTTCCTGAAGCACCATGCCGTAATTTTTTCTCAGACTACTGCGCGTTATTTTGCGTATATCTGTTCCATCAACCGAAATTTCGCCGCTGTCAACATCATAAAAACGCATAAGCAGATTTATCAGTGTGGTTTTTCCACAACCTGTGGGACCTACAATCGCAATTTTTTGACCCGGTTTAACGCTTAGATTGAAATTCTCAATAAGCTTTCGCTCCGGCATATATGAAAAACATACGTTTTTTAGTTCAACCCTGCCGTCCACATCCGAAATAACCGCCGCGTCCGCCCTGTTCTCGGTTTCTGACGGTGTTTCTATAAGTTCAAAAATCCTTGATGCGCACACAAGCGCATTCTGAAGCTCGGTTATAACACCCGAAATTTCATTAAACGGCTTTGTGTACTGGTTGGCATAGCTTAAAAAGCAGGACAGTCCGCCAACCGTTATTCTTCCCGAAACCGCCGCAAAGGCGCCAAAAAGCGCCACACAGGCATAGACAGTACTGTTTATAAATCTCGTGGACGGATTGGTGATTGAAGAATAAAACAAGGCTTTGAGCGAGTATTTTTGAAGTATTTCGTTTATTTCATTAAATTTTTCCTGGACGTGTTCTTCTCGCGAAAACGCCTGCACAATCTTTGTATTATCAAGCATTTCTTCTATATAGGCGGTCTGTTCGCCGCGGACCTCGGACTGTTTTTTAAACATGTAATATGTG
Source organism: Bacillota bacterium (assembly GCA_029007725.1). Lineage (GTDB taxonomy): Bacteria > Bacillota > Clostridia > UBA1381 > UBA1381 > UBA1738. The sequence continues at coordinate 20,621 of JAQXIJ010000086.1, forward strand.
TGCTTTGCTATAAACCGCGCAGTAAAAAGCGAAAGCGGCGTCAGCACCACTACTGCAACCGTTATGCCGGCATTTATGCTGAACATGAACGCCAGCGTTCCAAGTATTGTCATAATTCCGGTAAACAGCTGAGTAAAGCCTAGCAAAAGACCATCGGCAAACTGGTCGGCGTCAGCGATTATTTTGCTTACGATTTCTCCTGCTGGATGAGAGTCGAGATATTTAAGCGGCAGTATCTCTATTTTTTCAAACGCTTCATTGCGAATATCTTGCACGACCCTGAATGTTACGCGATTATTTATTATTCCCATGATCCACTGAATTGCCGCGCTTATCAACGTAAAACCTGCAATTTTCAAAAGAATAGGCGCGAGTGCGGCAAAGTCAACCCTGCCATCAGAAACTATGCAGTCGATTGCTGTGCCTACCAAAATCGGTATATACAGCGTTACGGCAACTGAAAAAATGGCAAAAAGAATTGAAAGCAGAATAAGCAGCGAATATTTTTTTATCCTTCCTATAACCTTGGACACTGTTCCTCTTTTATCCATAATTCTACTTTCCCTCCCTTTTAAACTGTGAATCGTATATTTCTTTATAAACTCTGCAGGTTTCCAAAAGCTCGCCGTGCGTACCTATTCCTACAGGCTCGCCGTTGTCCAGCACAATGATTTTGTCCGCGTTCATAATAGATGATGCTCGCTGTGATACAATAAACACTGTCGGTGAACCATCCATTGTGCGTATCGACTGCCGCAGCGCCGCATCGGTGGCAAAATCCAGTGCCGACGAGCTGTCATCAAGAATAAGGATATCCGGTTTGCGGACAAGTGCACGCGCAATAGTCAGACGTTGCCGCTGACCTCCCGAAAAATTTTTGCCGTTTTGCTCAACTTCGGCATCAAGTCCGCTGTCCTTTTTCTCTATAATATCCTTTGCCTGCGCAGCGTAAATCGCCTGCATTATTTCGCTGTCTGCGGCATTTTCGTCACCCCACAGTATATTTTCGCGGATTGTTCCTTTGAAAAGGACAGCTTTTTGCGGAACTATGCCGACCTTTTTCCTGATTTGCTCCAGGGTATAGTTTTTTACATTCTCTCCGTAAACCTTAACTTCGCCATCTGTCGCGTCATAAAACCGCGGTATCAGATTTACAAGTGTGCTCTTTCCAGATCCGGTGCCTCCGATTATTCCTATTGTTTCGCCGCGGCGCGCCGTAAAGCTTATATTTTTAAGCGACGGCTCGGGCGAATTTTTATAATAAAAGCTGACATTTTTAAATTCCACGGCGATTTCCGTTTTCTCCTCGTCGCGTCCGATGCCGCCGGTCAGCGACGGCTTTATATCAAATATTGCCTGTATGCGGTTTCCGCACGCAACCGATTTGGTAATATTTATAATCAGATTTGCAAGCTTTATAAGCTCAACCAAAATCTGCGACATATAGTTATACAGAGCAACCACCTGACCCTGCGTCAAAATTCCGCTGTCAACGCGCACTGCTCCGACCTTTATTATGGCTATTACCGCAAAGTTTATTATAATATAAGTAAGCGGATTCATCAACGCCGAAATTCTGCCGACAAAGCTCTGGGTTGAAACATACTCGGCATTTTTTTGCGCAAATTCGGATATTTCCTCTCTCTCCCTGCAAAAGGCGCGTATCACACGGCTGCCTGACAGATTTTCGCGCGTCATATCGAGCAGGCCGTCAAGTCGCTGCTGCACTTTTTTATAAAGCGGAATCGAAATCAGCATTATGAAAAACACCACAACCAAAAGCAGCGGTATAGCCGCGGCGAAAATCAGCGCAGATTTGAAGTCTATCGTAAAAGCCATTATCATTGCGCCGAACACAACAAACGGCGAGCGCATCAAAAGGCGCAGTGTCAGATTAACGCCGTTCTGCACCTGGTTTACATCACTCGTCATTCGCGTTATAAGAGTTGATGTACCCATTTCGTCCGAGTCGGAAAAGGAAAGGCTTTGGATATGCCGAAAAAGGTCGCGCCTGATTCCGGTAACAAAGCCGACCGAAGCCTTTGCGGCATAGTACTGAGCTGTTATTGCACAGACCAGTCCTATAACCGCAAGTGCAACCAGCAAAAGCGACATTCTTATGATGTAATCATTATCGCCTCCGGCTATTCCCTTGTCAATTATTGCCGCTACAACAAGAGGCACAAAGAGCTCAAATGATGCCTCAAGCAGCTTGAAAATAGGGCTTAATATGCTTTCCTTTCTATAAAATTTAATATATTTCAGTAGTTTTTTCATATTACACCTCAAATTTATATTGCATTTTCTACCAATATATTGTATCATGAAATAAAGTATATTTAAAATATTATTTTGTTATGTAATCTATATAAAAAATATATTTAATGAAGAGGCATATTATGGATTTGAAACAGCTTAAATATTTTATAACCGTTGCCAACGAGGGAAACATAACATCTGCGGCAAAAAAACTGTATATGTCACAACCGCCGCTCAGTATTCAAATAAAAAAGTTGGAGCAGGAGGTAGGCTGTACGCTTATAAAGCGTGGTACTCGCAGTCTTCGTCTGACTGAAGCCGGAAAACTGATGTATGATTATGCCGTAAAGATTCTTGATATAAGTAGAATAGCCAAAGAAGAGGTACAATATGCAGCACGAAAAGGCAAAGGCGTCATACGAATCGGAATTGTTTCATCTCTTGTATGCGCAATGGCTCCTGAGTGGATCAGTGTTTTTGTCAAGGAAAATCCATGTATTAGCTTTGAGATAACCGAAGGCAATACATATGAATTGCTTGAAAAACTGCAATGCAACTCTATTCATCTTGCGCTTATACGAACTCCGTATAGCAAAGAAAACACAATCGGCGTGCAGCTTTCCTCGGACACGCTCGTTGCAGTAGGCAAAAATGAATACTTTTCATCCGACAAAACAACTTCGCTTGATGAGCTTTTGCGGTTTCCTATAATTCTTTACCGCCGCTGGGAAAAGATCATCCGTGATATGTTCATGCATGAAAAGCTCGAAGCTGATTTCAAGTTTTTAAATGATGATTCAAGAACAAGTGTCCGCCTTGCAGAGCTTGGTCTTGGAATTACTCTTGTGCCGCAGTCGGCAGTTTGCTCGATTTCTTCGCCCGATACAGGATGGCGCAGCATTGAAAACTGCAAAATAGTTTCCGGTATCGAGGCAGTGACAGCCGCTGCCGGACAAATTCCAGAGCCTGCACAGATGTTTTTGGATTTTTTGAAAGAAAGAATAAAAACGTAATTTTTTTAAATTTGGTATTGACAAACGGACATATTGTGTGTTAAACTGTAAAAGTTATATGGCCCGTTGGTCAAGCGGTTAAGACTCCGCCCTCTCACGGCGGCGACAAGGGTTCGATTCCCTTACGGGTCACCAAAACCACAATTCGCATAAATGCTTGAAAATATAGCGTTTATGCGTTTTTTGTTTTTTTACTTTGCTGCTTTGCTGCATTTTAAAGTGTTTTAATGCGGTTTTTGTTGTCAAAATGTTGTCAAAAAATTACCATGCATATAATACAAAATGAATCAATTTCGGAGCGGCAAAGCGGACACGCTCTAAAAGAGTGCCAAAAAACTGATTCTAACACAAGACCCAGTATATCATCATTTGTAGCAGTCCACACATTAGCTTCATTATCCCATGTTGAATGCATATATTCCATAGTAACATGCGTGCTAAGATGTTACAGTGATTGAAAGCAGTAAACATTATATAAACTGTGAATACGATTACTCCGGTGGCCGCGATGTCATCAATGTTGAAATTATGCTTTGGGCATACGGGGTGACCGGAGAGCAGAAGCTTCTCCGTCTGGCACAGAAATCGTACTCGAATTATAATAAAAAATCCCAAGCTTATAGATCTTTAGTTGCGATAAACGATAAAGAACTGCTTACAAGGCAAAAAATGTATGTTTATGGAGTTACATATAATGCATTTTCCAAGCTTGTGGCATTATTATATTACTACAGCGGCGATAAAGAGAAATTAAAGTTGTGGGAAAAAGCGATGCAAAGGCTCGAACGATATTACAAGTTACCCTGCGGATGTATTTCAAACGCTGAATATATGTGTGGTAATAAGTATTTCGACAGCACTGAGATATGTGACATTTCCGATTACACATGGACACCGGAAAACTTAATGGCAATTATCAGCAAAAAAATATTCAGACGCAATCGAAAAATGTGTTTTTAATGCCGGAATAGCTGCTGTTACCGAGGATTTCAAAGCATTACAATATTTTTCATGAGCAAACCAAATTATTACTGACGAACAGTCCAATCATAATAAGTGCTCTGCCGGAGACTCAAGAATGTCATACGGTCCGCTCACCGGAACCACCTGCTGTATGGGTAATGTAAACAGGTTAATGCCTAATTATGTTCTGCATATGTGGAGAATATCCGGAAACGAAATTTATGCCGATTTGTTTGGACCCTCCGTGTTGGAAGCCTTGATTCCAACACGGCAATGTCAAAATCATATCTGACACAGAATATCCGTTTAACGAGCGCATAAAATTTTCGGTTTGCTCAAATGTACCGTTTAAATTTATGATTAGAATACCGGAGTGGATTTCCTCATACAAAATAAATATGAAAACTGCTGTAAAAGAAGTTCAATATCTGGCAGTATCAATAGAACAAAGTACAGAAATAGAGATTGAGTTTATATCCGAAATCGTTATGCATACCCTAACGGAAGGTATCTATTATTCTAAAGGTTCATTGGTTTACAGTCTTGGCATGAAGGGCGAACGAACGGAACGCATTACTCCACCAGAACATTAAACGGCAAAGCTTTTCCTTCATATCGCATGAAGCCAGACATTGACTGGAACTATGCAATAAGCACTGACGTAACTCCGAAATTTGAAGAAGGAAAAAGCTGTTCTTGGGACTTAGATTACAGTTTACTGCGTATCATTGTAAAAGGCCGCAAAATCAATAACTGGAATCTCAAGGTGACCGCACGCTATAAATTCATTACTTGGTCCCTTGAGGAAATAATGAAAACAGAAAAACATATATTTACACCAAAAATTCCTAATATTAAAAAATGTTTCGTTGCAGACACAGATGAAACTCTTACTCTTTACACTTATGGTGCATCAAAAGTTCGTATGACCCGTTTTACCTGACCTTAGAAAAATAAAGGTTTAATTTTTAATCTGTTTTTTCCTTAGTTTTAGTTACAGATTAAACAATGCCGTTTTTGAATTTGAAATCCCCGGCCGATATATTGGGCTGGGGTGCAGGACATATTTTTATGGCTTTAATAAAAAATAATCTGTCTTTGCTGTTGGACCATTAAATTCTCAATTATCTCCAAAAAGCATTTGAATATTTTGTGACATTAATAAGTTTTACATCTTACTTAAAAATTATTACTCTCCTACGATATTTCTCCTGCCCATTTAAACGCATATTTTGCAATTAAAACAGCAATAATTTCATTGATAATGGCTGCCGCAACAATAGTTCCAGATATAACAGCCGATAGTGAGGGATCAACTCTGTTCAATGTTGTTACCGCTATTCCGGTAAAAACAAGAGAAACACCGGAATGAGGCAGGAGAGTAAGACCGAGGTATTTTGTAACAGCCGGTTGCGCTTTTGTTATTTTCCCACCGAGATACGCACCTCCTATTTTACCGGCTGCACGGGAAATAATATAAGTTGCCGTAAATACACCCGCTCCCGCAATAAGTCTGTAATCCAGCGGCATACCAAGATTAGCAATTACTACAACCAGCGAAAGGTTAAGCAGAGGATTATACAAAGATAATATATTTTCGGTTTTATCTTTAGGAATAAAATTAACTACCGTTGCACTGTATGCCATACCAATAAGCAAATCATTAAGGCTGAATGAATGGAAAACCTTTAAATCTATTAAAAGTCCAGACACTGCCGATAAAATCAAAAATGAAACAAATATGAAAAAGCAAGAATATTTGTGCTTAAACCGATTAATTAGCCACGATGCAATTATGCCGTTTATAATACCGATTATAAACGGTACGATTACAATACCGATAACTGAAACTATCGATGTATGGGCTACTCCGCCTGCTCCTTCAACAATAGAAATTACAGTAAAAAATACGATAACACCGATAACATCGTCAATTGCAGCCAGAGGTATTAGAGTGTTCGTTACCGGCCCGTGGGTATGGTATTCGTTTACAATAGATAAAGCGGGTGCAGGGGCTGTTGCGAGAGCAATTCCGCCAAATATAAAAGCAAGATATACCGGTAACCCGGAAATTGCAAGTACAATAGCAAAAATAAGACTAACAAACAAAAAAGTTCCTATTGACTGAATAACGGTTATTCCGATAATTTGTTTTCCGGAAGATGCAAGTTTTTTCAGTATTATTTCTCTGCCGATCATAATACCTGCAATTGCCTCAAAGAACTTAATTGCTACTTTATACCACATAGCATCAGTAATATCGGAGGTGACAACTCCGGCTAAATAAGGTCCGAATATGATACCTGCAACAAGCCAACCCAATATTGCCGGAAGCTTCAGCTTTGTAGACAGTTTTCCGCCTATTACAGCTGTACATATGAGTGCAAAAATTTTTAATATTGAAATAATCATAATATTTTCACCAACTTTTCAACAATTAATTCTGCTGAAAAAGAATATTTTTCTGCATTTTCAAAAGCCCCTTCTATAATTGTCCTAAATATTGCTTTATCCGTCTGCGATGCTGACGGAGCAATTAAAGAAATTATTCTTGACCATAATTCATTTTGCAGCTTCATAACATAAGAATAAATACAATTATTTAATTTATACTTATTAAATATCTCGCTGCGAATCATAAAAGATGCATCCCAATATGCCATCAACAGACGAAACTTTATATTATCTCCGCTTTTTTCAATTTCGCCTACACTTTCCGATATACGGCTGTAATACTTTTCGTAAATTGCATAAGCAAAATTTTCTTTGTCCGGGAAAAACTTATATATTGTTTTTTTTGATATTTTTAGCTGTGAAGCAATAGTATCCACAGAAAATTTCAACCCTTCAGTTCGAAGACTTTCTATTGCTGTATCTAAAATCTTATTTCTCATACGGAAACAAAACCTTCTTTTTTTGTTTCCATTGTATCAGCAATACAAGAAAATGTCAATATTAAAACAAGATATTGTTATATATTCGGTAAATAATTTATAAAAATATATTAAACCCCAAAATTAACCACCATTTTACGCGCAAGCGGGAGTCTTTTTTTCTTCTTTCTTTTTCTTTCCAAAATTAAATAATGACATATTAAATACCTCCGAAAATTTATAAAATTATATATTGAATTGCATTAAAGAAATATCCAACAATGATAATTCCAAGCGTGCACATTCCTACGAATATTCCAAGCAGTTTCGGTTTTACCGCTTTACGGAGCATAATCATTGACGGCAAAGACAGCGTTGTAACAGCCATCATAAAAGACAGTACCACACCAAGCAATGCGCCTTTGGAAAGCAGAGCTTCCGAAATCGGAATTGTGCCGAAAATATCGCATACATAGGTACACCTGCGATTGAAGCAAGAACTACACCAAAAGGATTGTTGTCACCGAGAATTTTGACGATAAATTCTTATGGAATCAAATTATGAATAATTGCGCCGATACCTACACCTATAATCACATAAGTTGCAACCTTTTTAGCAGTTGAAACAACTTTGCTCCCACGCGTCTTTCAATCGGTCTTCGAATTGCAGTTTCTCTTGCGGCAAATCAAGTGACCGTCCGTTACGGATATATTCCTCAAACTGATTTCCAAGATCAACTATAGGCGAGGATATAAGAAAGAGAATGTTACGCCAAGCGGCAGTCCCGCGCTTGTAAATCCTATAAACAGCGGAATTTACGAGCAGGAACAAAACGGTGTTACTGTTCCAAGCAGCGCTGCAATGATATTTGCTCCTATTCTGTAAAATCTTCCGAGTATCCGTTTGCTTCTCTCCGGCGGAAAATAGCTTTGAATGTATGAGATAATTAAAAATCAGCACGCCAAGCAAAACCATAATTTTAATTGTATCATATAAGAAAAATCGAACACTGCCGCCGATTTTCCCATTTAAATCAAGTCCTAATACGGAAAGCAAGTTACCGATAACCTCATTGAGACACTTCATACCCAAGACTTGATTTTGAAAAAAACCCCCAGATGTTTTAATTGCTTCCATAAATAGCCTCCTATAACATAAACAAATAGAAATGTATCTATTTGTTTATGATTAATATAAAGCCATGTCTTAAAATGGCTTTATATTAATTGCAGCATTTTTCTATACAAGTGTTTTGTGTGCTTGTAATTTCTTCAAGCATTTGTAATGCATTGTTTCGTCCGTCATTTGAAATTCTATAATGAGTCCATTTACCTTCTTTGCGACCTTCAACAATTCCTGAATCGCATAAAATTTTCATATGATGCGAAAGTGTAGGCTGTGTAACATTTAGTTCTTCAAGGAGCTTGCAACCGCATTTTTCGCCTGTTTGCAGCATTTCAAGTATTCGTATTCTGTTTTCATCGCAAAATGCCTTAAATATTTCAGCAGTTTCGGTGTATTTATTTTTCATAACCTTACCTCACATATAATTTTGTCTATGTGAATATTATATCCTGTACATGGAGACTTGTCAATAATATATTACGGAAATACCAAGGCTGCTTAAACTCCCGAATATGCTGAAAACCCTCCGTCAACAGGAAGTACTATGCCTGTTATAAAGCCCGCCGCTTCGTTATTTAGCAGGAACAAAACACTTCCGTCAAGCTCGTTTGTTTCTCCGAATCTTCCCATGGGCGTAGCAGCTAAAATTTTACCTGTTCTTTCTGTCGGTGTACCATCCTCATTAAATAACAGGTCTGCATTCTGCTTAGTTGAGAAAAAACCCGGGGCTATCGCATTTACTCTTATCCCTGCTTTACTAAAATGTACTGCAAGCCACTGCGTGAAATTTGATACTGCAGCTTTTGCTCCCGAATATGCCGGTATCTTCGTCAGGGGAGTAAATGCATTCATACTTGAAATATTTAGAATATTGCACCCTTTTTTTCCCAGCATCTGACTTGCAAAAACCTGAGTGGGGATAAGTACACCCATAAAATTCAGGTTAAACACAAACTCTACTCCCTGAGCGTCCAAATCAAAAAAACTTTTCGTACCGCTGTCCATATTCTTTATATCAAAGTATTCATTATCCGTCGTCGCTCTCGGATTGTTTCCGCCCGCTCCGTTTATAAGAATATCACAGCTGCCCAGATCTTTTTTTACTTCATCCGCAGTACGGCTGCATATTTCCTTATCGAGCACATTGCATTTGTATGCTTTTGCCGTTCCTCCCTCGCTTATAATTTCATCGGCATACTTCTTTGCAGATTCAAAATTTAAGTCCAAAAGAGCAACCTTTGCCCCCGCTCTTGCCAATGTTTTTGCAAAAGCGGAGCAAAGAACGCCGCCCGCTCCCGTTACAACCGCAGTTTGTCCTCTTAAATCGGTATCAAGTACATTTTTTTTCATCATTATATTAATCCCTTTCTGCTTTCTCACATGCCTCAAAAAGTCCGTTTATATATGCCGCACCTAAAGCACGGTCATACAGTCCGTATCCCGGTCTGCCCTTTTCGCCCCAGATCATGCGGCCGTGGTCAGGACGTACATATCCGTCAAATCCGGTATCCGTCAGCGCTTTTACAATCTTATACATATTAAGCGAACCGTTCTTTGACAGATGTCCACATTCTTCAAAGCTGCCGTCCGAAAGAAGCTTTATCTGACGTATGTGCATAAATGCTATCCTGTCCATTCCGCTGTATTTTCTTACGAGCTTTTCAACATCGTTAAATGGACCGCTCCCAAGCGAACCGGTGCACAGGCACAGACTGTTTGCCGGGCTGTCCGCTATCGCAAGCATTCTGTCTATATTTTTTTCATTTGTTATAATTCTCGGCAGACCAAATATCGAATACGGCGGATCATCAGGGTGTATCGCCATTCTTACGCCGCATTTTTCCGCTGTTGGAATAATCTTTTTCAAAAATCTCTCAAGATTTTTCCAAAGCCCCTCCTCCCCCAAATCGGAATATGCTGCTATTAGATCTCTTACCTGATCCTGCGTATAGCTTGCATCCCATCCCGGCAGCTTTATATCAGTCTTGAGCGGATCAAGCGTTTCCAGTTGATCCTTGTACATTACAAGTGAAGCAGAGCCATCGGGCGCTTCCTTATCGACCTGAGTGCGCGTCCAGTCAAATACGGGCATAAAATTATATGTTATGCACTTTACACCGTATTCTGCGCAACGCTCGATATTCCGGCAGTAAATATCCGTCAGCTCATCAGCATTATCCTCACCGAGCTTTATATTTTCATGAACCGGTACGGATTCCACAACATCAAACTTCAGAGCGTTATTCTCGCACTGCTTTTTTATTTTTGCAATGCTCTCTCTCGGCCAAAGTTCTCCCGGTTTTACGTCATATACGGCACTTACCACAGAATGCATATTCGGTATCTGGCGTATATATTTCAATGGTATGGGATCATAATCTCCGTACCATCTAAAAGACATTTTCATCTTATTTGTCCCCTCGTTCTGTTTCAAAAGTTAAAATATTTTTTTGCGTTATAATAGCAAATCCCCTCTGTGATATTCTTTAAGGCTTTTTCATCTCTCGGATATTCTCCTTTTTCAACCCATTCGCCGATAAGATTACATAAGATACGCCTGAAATACTCATGCCTGGTATAGGAAACAAAGCTCCTTGAATCCGTAAGCATTCCCACAAACCGTCCCAGTATCCCGAGATTTGCCAGAGAAGTCAACTGCGACGTCATACCGTCTCGGTTATCGTTAAACCACCAGCCGGAGCCGAACTGTAATTTCCCGGGGACGGGTGCGCTTTGAAAATTGCCTATCATTGCGCCGATAACATAATTATCCTTCGGATTTAAGGTATATATTATTGTTTTGGGCAGTGCACCGTAATTTTCAAGATTATCCAAAAGCTTTGCCAGCTTTTCGGCAATACACATATCGTTTATTGAGTCAAAACCGCTATCGGCGCCGATGCTGTTAAACATTCTCGTATTGTTGTTGCGCAGTGCGCCTATATGAAGCTGCATTGCCCAACCGTGTTTTGCGTATGCCTCGGCGCAGCGGTTCATTATGTCTGTTTTGTATACTTCCGCCTCTTTGACGCTTAACTCTTTTCCGTTCATTTTCTTTTCAAAAATATCCGCCGCATTGCCGGTTGCAAAAGGTACAAAACTCATAGAATGGTCCGACAGCCGGCAGCCGTTTTCATGAAAATATTCTATTCTCTCGCACAATCTGCTCACAAGTTCATTATATGTTTTTGCACCGGTTTTTTCTATGTAGGAATTAAAGTCCGGATTTTGTATATCAAACGCCTTATCGGGTCGGAAGGTAGGAAGAACTTTTGATGAAAATCCGTCCTCTATTATCTTTTTGTGAGGCTCAAGACTGTCAAACGGATCGTCCGTTGTGCATATTACCTCAACATTCGATCGCTCTATCAGATGTCTTGATGAAAAAGTATCAGACTGAAGCATATTACCGCATTTATCCCATATCGATGCCGCGCTGTCCTCTGTCAGCGGTTCGTCTATATCAAAATACCGTTTAAGCTCAAGTGCTGTCCAATGGTACAGCGGATTCCCTATAAGAAGTGGCATTGTTTCGGCAAATGCTTGCCATTTTTCATAATCGCCGCCGTCACCGGTTATAAACCTTTCGTCGATGCCGTTGCTGCGCATCTGACGCCATTTGTAATGATCTGAGGCCAAAAATAACTCATACGCATTTTTGAATTTTATATTCGTAGCAATCATGTTCGGATCCAGGTGACAATGGTAATCTATTATAGGCAAATTCTTTGCGTATGTGTTGTATAAATATCTGCCCGTATCATTGTAAAGCATAAAATTATCGTTTATTATTCCCATCTCACTCTCCACCTTTCTTGATACGTTCCGCCCTTGCCGTAATATGACTCATCACAGCTGTAATGTGATGTCATAATCTTTTTCGAAAGCATTTTGTCAAATTCAGCCGTTTCAAGCGGCAGCTTTATCTCGGCATTATGCTTCCACTGTGACATATACGCGGCATTAGAAAGCATCAGTTCGTAAATACCATCGCTCCCGGGAGAAATAAGACTGCTGCCGTAAAGAATTGCATCGGCAAAATTCTGCAGTATTCCCATATGCCCTGTTTCCGGTCTATCTTGATTATACTCACAGTATTCATAAGGAATACTTGCAAAGGATTCCTTTGAAGTACGGCATACCTCGCCTGTTTCCATGCTGAGTTTCCAATGCTTAAGCTTTCCGTTTTCAAGCACAAGTTTTCCCCTGCTGCCCGATATTTCAAGACGGTTTGTACCCGGATATTCTCCTGTAGAGGTTATAAAAACTCCCTGTGCTCCGTTTTTGTATCTTGTAATCAGCTTTGCGCTGTCCTCTACCTCGATATTATGATAAAGGCCCGTATAGCAGAACGCCGTGACTGAATTAGGCATTCCGCATACCCACTGCCATATATCAAGATTATGCGGCGCTTGATTAAGCAGCACACCTCCGCCCTCGCCGGCCCATGTTGCTCTCCATCCGCCGGAGTCGTAATAGCTCTGCGTTCTGAACCAATTTGTAACAATCCATATCGTGCTTTCAAGAGCTCCTATACCTCCGCTTTTAACAATTTCTCTCGCTTTGACAAAAAGTGAATTTGTCCGCTGGTTAAACATTATTCCGAACACTTTTCCTGACCGTTCGGCGGTTTTATTCATTCTTGCTGCTTTGGAAACGGTTATGTCTGCTGGTTTTTCTACCATGACATGCATGCCGCTTTCAAGGGCTTTTTCGGCAAAATCCGCATGCAGTCTGTGCGGAACAGCAATTATCACGGCGTCGGCTTTGCCTTTTTCAAGCATCTTACCGAAACTTTCATAAGTGTCTATGCCGGGATGAGACGAGGCAAATGCATGAAGTCTTTCTGTATTTATGTCGCACACCTCTGAAAGTACCATCCCTTTGATTTTCCCGATTGAAATGCACTCCGCATGTGCTGATCCCATATTTCCTATTCCAACAACAGCCGTTTTTATGTTGTCCGTACACATATCACTTATTTGTTGCCTCCGTATGTACCGCGTGTATCTGTATATATCTGCTTAACGTTTTTCTTTTCTTTTGAGTTTTTAACGCGCTTCATAAGCTCGTAATAATACAAATCCTCGTCAAACGGTATTTCAATCGCTTTTCCCAAAAATGCCGAAAGATGCATTGCATTTGACAGCATAAGCCCGTTTATTCCCTCTCTGCCGTCAGCAACAAGCTTCCCGCCTCTTAAAATTGCATTTGCCCAAGCGTTTAAAACCCCTGTATGCTGCGGATTTTTACCATCCGTTTCAACCTCATAAACTTTGCTGTTTACCGTTGCAAATCCCTTCAGATTTGTTTCAGAAAATTCCTGTTCGGTCATCTCATATTCTTCCATAATAATTTTTTCGTTTTCAACAACAATCTTTGCTCTGTCAAGCTGCAGTTCAAGGCGGTTTGTTCCATGCGCATCTCCGGTTGATGTAACGAATACTCCTGTTGCGCCGTTTTCATATTCCATATAGGCTGTTACATCATCTTCTACTTCAATGTTGTGCCATTGTCCGTAATGAAGATGGGCTTCGACAGTTTTTGGCATACCGCATATCCACTGCCACATATCAAGCTGATGAGGGCACTGGTTAAGCAGCACACCTCCGCCCTCGCCGGCCCATGTTGCTCTCCAATTTCCAGAATCATAATATGCCTGCGAACGATACCAATCCGTTATAATCCAGTTTATACGTCTTATCCGTCCATATTCGCCGGATTGGACAAGTTCTCTTACTTTTCTGTACAGGCAGTTTGTGCGCTGATTGAACATCATTCCGAATACAACTTCCGGATGGCGGTCCGCCTCCTTATTCATCTCGCGAACCTGCTTTGTGTAAACTCCGGCGGGCTTTTCCACCATTACATGAATGCCTCGTTTCATACATTCTATTGCATATTTCGGATGGTCATAATGCGGAACAGATATAATACATGCATTTATCAGACCGCTGTCAAGCATTTTTATCGTATCGTCAAAATATACCGCATCACCGGGCAGATTTGCCTTTCCCCATTCAATTCGTTCGTGGTTTATTTCTGCTACAGCTGCAAGTTCTATGTCCGGGCACATTCCGGTTGTTATGTTTCCGGCATGTCCCGTGCCCATATTTCCAAGTCCTATAATTCCTAATTTCAGTTTATCCATAATAAACTCCTTTACAGGTTAAGCTTTTAATGTGTTACATTTAAAATCCTTGTGCCTTTAAATATTCATAGCTCCTCTTCAGACAGTCAAAAGGATTTTCACCGTTGCATTCATCCTGTTCAACAAGCATATATTGCGTTCCGGCCGTTTCGGCTTTTTCAAAAACCCGCTCAAAATTTATATTTCCCTCGCCTATAACAGCCATTTCTCTGCCGAAAGAATAATCCTTAAGATGAATACACGGTACTCTGCCGGTCAGCTTTTCAATCCAATATCCCGGATCTCCGCCACCTACCTGTATCCAAAACGTATCCAGCGTAAATCCCATTATTTCGGATGGGAAACGCTCTGCAAGCTGATCAAGGATTAGCTTTCCGTCTTTCTTGATAAACTCGATGTCATGATTGTGATACATAAAATATTTTCCGTCTTCTGTTATTGTCTTTGCTGGCTCAAGGAATAGCGAACAAAAGTCGTCAACCGTTTTTTCCTTAAAATTATAATATCCCAGACCGACATATTTACAGCCGAATGTTGTATGAGCGTCGCATACCTTTTTAGGATCCGCTATAATCTGTTCCTGCGGTATGTGAGTAAGAACGCACTTCAGCCCGTTTTCTCTCAGTTTTTCACTCAGCCATTCTGCCGTGTAATCGCATGTTCCCGAGATTTGAACATTTTTATATCCGATTTCTGCCACCTTTTTCAGTGTTTCGGAAAAATCGTCAAGATTTTTGCAGAAATCTCTTACCGTATAAAGCTGTGCTCCTATTTCCATATTATATCTCCTCCATTAATGCTTTAAATTCAGCGCATGCCGCGTCAAATGCTTCATCATCTGACTTATATGAGTATTTACCCACAACACTTTTTTCCCCTTCGCACTCAAGTCTTGAAAGTCCTTCGAATACCGCAAGATGCGGCTCTACCGTAAACACATTTCCTCCATTTCTCATATACATTTTTACAAGTTCTTTTATCTTGCCGTTTCCTTTGCCGGCCGGAACCACACTCCCGTCTGTCAGCGAATCCTTTATGTGCATATATTTGATATGTTTTCCAATCATATTCCATGCCTTTAATGTATCAGCTCCGCACTGAATAAAATTTGCCGGATCGAATACACCCTTTATTTTAGGTACGGCCTGTAATATATCAAAACAGCGCTCAGGTGTATCACCGTAAATACCCTTTTCGTTTTCATGGCAAAGAGTAATGCCGGATCCGGAGGCCATTTCGGCAAATTGTCCAAGTCGGTATATAACCTTGTTTTTAAACTCTGAAGGAGCTTTCTCCTTAGGAATATAAAACGAAAATATACGTATATTTTCAGCGTTAAGAATGTGTGCTACCTCAAGAGTATGCTTAAATTTCTCAACATCAGAACTAAAATCGTCGTCTATATCAGTTTTACCCAAAGGCGACCCCACAGACCATACCGAAAGGCCGTTTGCTTCAAGCTTCTTTCTAACCTCAGCCGCTTTTTCAAATGTAATTTCAGACACATTCGTTCCGTCAACATTCCGTATCTCAATTCCATCGAGCACGTTCCTTTTCATTGCATCTATCTGAGCATCAATCTTTGGACTTGCTTCATCGGCAAAAGCGTAAATCTTTATATCTTTCATACTGTTTACCATGCCTCCTTTTTATAAACACCGGATAAAATATCTGTGGTAATACGCTTATCACAACATTCATAATACTTTAGATTATATAATAAATCAATTACAAATAATATTAAAAAAACATTGTAAATATGCGCATACAGTGATATAATTTTCTTAATGAGATTGTACGGCTTGTTTTAAATACAGTTATCACGGAGGAAACAGATGAACAGTATAATAAACACCTCAAAAACTCTTACAAAAAACCCCGATTTAAACGACTTTCATATGCATACTCATGATTTTTATGAAATATATTTATTTCTGTCCGGTAATGCAAAATATTTTGTTGAGGGAAATATATATAAATTAAAGCCCGGAGATATTTTTTTTATAAAAAAATCCGAAGCGCACAGCCTTCTTATAACATCTACCGCACCATATGAAAGGGCGGTAATACAATTCACTGTCGGCGCCGCGGTGTCGGATAGGACAAGAGATATACTTTCATTTTTTGACAGCTTTGCACTTGGCAAAGGCAACCGTTTTCCGTTTTCCATGTTTAAAGATAAACTGTGGGCGTATTATATAGATAAAATAATTTCAAGCGAAAGCGTTGACACAAAAAGCCTTTATCTTTCCGTGCTTATAAACGAAATGTATGAATGTCTTTCGGATATATTAACTATTAATACGGAACAGGACGGATTTTCAGATATAATCGCATATTTAAACAATCATCTTGCAGATCATTTAACACTTGACGGAATATGCTCAAAATTTTATATAAGCAAATCTCAGCTTAACCGCAAATTCAAGCATATGACAGGCTCGACCGTTTGGGAATATATTATTACAAAACGTCTTTTATCGGCCAAAGAGCTTCTTAAAAACGGAGAGCCTCCTACAAAGGTTTATACAAAGTGCGGCTTTAATGATTATACGTCTTTTTTCAGAGCATATAAAACAAAGTTTTCAGTTTCTCCGAAAAATGATTGCATTAAATCTTTAAAGATAAGTAATAGGGGCAGAAAAAGTTTTCCGAATTGCGTTGAGCGTACTTCCTCAAGCTTATAGCAGAATTCATCTATAATGTCAACAGCGGAACACATATGGCTGTATACTGCGGTCTACAGCGCAGCATATCAACCACAGAAATATTAAATAACATCAACTTCCGGCATCAAAGGGTTTTTATATGACCAATTATACCGGACAAAACCCATTTGTGCATTGTAGACCTCTTTTTATAAAAGAAACGCATTACAAGACAGCCATATTACCCTTTGTTATACGCCATGCCGGTCTGATGCGTGAGATCGAAAATATTGTTTTTACGATATCGGAGCAAAAATAATAACCGCCAGTTTATCGGCAGTTATTATTTTTTAGTTGAAAAGATTTAATATTTCTTCTTTTGAAAGATTTGAAAGCATTGCCGAATTTGCACGTATAACTCCGTCGGCAAGACTGCGCTTTTTGTCCTGAAGCTTAAGAATCTGTTCTTCAATCGTACCCTTTGAGGCAAGCTTTATTATGTGCACAACCTTGGTCTGACCTATCCTGTATGCACGGTCCGAGGCTTGATCTGTGACAGCCGGATTCCACCACGGATCATAGTGTATAACCATATCGGCGCCAATTAGGTTGAGCCCTGTACCACCGGCTTTTAAGGAAACGAGAAATACGCTGCGCTCGCCCTTGTTAAATCTATCTGCCATTTCGGTACGTGAATGTGCGCGTGTCTGACCGTCCAGATAGAAACAGTCGATGCCGAGCGTGCTCAAGCGGCTTTGAATGATGGTGAGCATCGATGTAAACTGCGAAAAAATCAGTATTCTGTGACCTGCCGCAATACCAGTCGTTACCAGGTCGCAAAGCAGATTTAACTTCCCGCTTTCCTTTGTATAGTCCTCATCAATAAGCTTAGGATGGCAGCAGATTTGGCGCAGACGCATAAGCAGCGAGAGAATCCGCATACTATCGCCCTGCTCCACAAGGTTTCCTGCTTCGCGACGTGCAATCGCAAGATATGCCGAGTAAAGCTTTTTCTGTGACGGCTCAAGCTCTGCAAAAAAGGTGTTTTCTATTTTTTCTGGCAATTCCGAAAGCACATCGTACTTCATTCTGCGGAGTATAAACGGCTTTATTTTGCTGCGCAGCTGCGCAGCTGCCGCCTCGTCGTTGTCGCGGGATATAGGCTTTTCGTACCGTTCTGCAAACTGTGCGTGTGACAACATATATCCGGGCATAACAAAGTCAAAAATTGACCACAGTTCGGTAAGCGAATTTTCAATCGGAGTGCCGCTTAAGGCAAAGCAGCGTGCAGCTCTGATTTGCTTTACGGATTTTGCGCTCTGAGTTTTCGGATTTTTGATGTGCTGCGCCTCGTCTAGAAAGCAATAGGAAAAATTCAGTTGCTTGTATTCCTGAATATCGCGGCGCAGAAGCGGATAGGAGGTTATTATGAAGTCATACTCCGCCGCTTGCTTCAGTGCCGAAACACGCTCCTGCTTTGTACCGTCGATTATGCGTGCGGAAGCGGACGATGCAAATCGGTTTATTTCGCTCAGCCAGTTGTAGGTCAGCGAACTTGGAGTTATGACAAGCGTAGGAAGCTGCGGTTTTTCACTCATTATAAAAGCAATTACCTCAAGTGTTTTTCCAAGTCCCATGTCA
The DNA here is from genome assembly GCA_029007725.1 of Bacillota bacterium. GTDB lineage: Bacteria > Bacillota > Clostridia > UBA1381 > UBA1381 > UBA1738. The sequence continues at coordinate 39,295 of JAQXIJ010000086.1, forward strand.
TCGGCAAGGATTCCGCCGAAGCCCAGCTCCGAAAGCTGCTTGAGCCAATTTACACCAATTTTCTGATAATCACGCAAAACGTTTGCAAGGTATCCCGGAATTTCAGCGCGGATGTTCTGTATTTCCGCTATAAGGGCATCGAATCCCGAATCGGAATTAATTTTACCAGAGCGTACAAGCCCCGAAAGATATAGCGCATTATATTTTGAAACGGTCTTTCTGCCGCTTTTTACTTCCTGCGGCGAAAAGTCGAGGTTGTTCAGTATATTAAAGGACGAAAGGTTGTCATCTATGTCTAAAAAGGCACCGTTTTTCATGCGGTAATACTTCTTTTTGTGACGCAGCGCATTCAGTATTCCGGAAATTTCGGCGGGAGAAATATCGGTTTCAAAGCCGACTTCGAGCAAATCAACACCACTTTTGTATGTCACCATACTTTTTATGTTCAGCGGAGCGGAAACGCGCAGGTTTTTAAAGCTTTCCGAAAGGTGAAGTTCGGCAAGCTTTGAAATTTTTGCGAGACTTTCCGAAAGAAAGCGGTAAAGAGTGTCGTTGTCGCTTAAATAAAGCGTCTGACCTGCTACTTCAAAATTGCTGAAATATGACAGCAGGAACTGTTCCGCTTTGTAGTCGCGGACGATAATTTTTTCTTCGTGACATGAATTGTCGGACGGAAGTCGTATCGAAATGTTCCCATACCGGCAGACAATAACGGCGGAAATTCCGTCGCCGTATCGGTCGAAGTAAACATCAAAGCGCGGCTTGCCGTCTATGACTGTGTTTTCGATGCCTTGAGTCACGACACCGCGCTGATTTTTTAGGTGCGGCAGAATATTGGCTGCAAAGCCGATAGAGTTGTTGCCGCGAAAATCAATCTGCGTCCTGATTTCGGAGGAAAGCGCATTATAGAGCGGCATGAACCAGCTGCGCCATTTAAAGCTTGTGTTATAAATATCTCCGTCATACAAAAACCAGCTTCCGTCGGGAATTATGGCAAGTCCGCTTTGCGGAATGGAAATATTAATATTGTCATCGGTTGCCGAAACGTCGATCATAACATCGGGATCGTCATCCTTTATTCTTAAGTTTGAATAGGGCATACCATTGATTACAAAGCGACAGTCGATATTGTGCAGAAGCGGCATAAGCCGCTTTGCTGTGAAGCAGCCGAAGTCAGTGCGGCATAGCTTGGGCGTGTAGAGAGGTGAGCTTTCCGCCTTGTTCTGGTATGCTTCGGCGAGAATCATCAGGATATGTTCCTCATAGCTGCCGAAGGTGAACATCGAATTTTCATATACCTTGTGTTTTGACAGTTTGTATTCCTTGTTGTTTATATATGCATCGAGAAAGCTTTCTATTCCGGCAATCGGCGTATCGGACGAACCGAGCTTTATTGACATCGAATAGCTGCATGCACGCTTGTGATTTGTTGTTATGTTAAATATAAATCCGATGTGCAGAAACTGCTTTTCTTCGCTCTGTTTTTCAAACTCGCGGCATAGGTTCTGCGCAACACGGTCGTTGTCATCGGCGAAGCCTTCACCCTTTTCCAGCTCCTCTTGGCGCGTTTTGAGCGTTGCAACAATATGCTTGCAGTTTGAGCCCATTGTCTGGTAGTAGGGACAGCTGCAAAAGGTGTCGGTTATGTTTCCTTCATCATCGAAGGCAATGTGGACGTTATACAGCTTGTCGCTGTCTACGGCGGAAACGATACGGTTTTTGTCGCGCACACGGATATGCACACGTCCCTCCCTAAAATATTCAAGTCCGGACTTATATGTGCTCGATGAGCATATTTTTTTTATGGCATCGTCTGTAATTTTCATAATGCACAACCTCCGTTTGCCGTTGTTATCATTATATTATAGCATTCAAATATTGTAAATTCAATAGTTTTTGTTGATTTTTCAAACAATATGAGTTAAAATGTAGTTAAGACTCGTGCAGGAGGAAGTATAATGAAATTTGGAACTCTTACAAATGATGTTGCGATTGATTTGGGAACGGATAATACAAGAATTTACTATAAAGGAAACATAACCGATGAAGCGTCGGTGATTGCATATGATGCCGACAGCGGAAAGATTATTGCACTCGGAAAAGAAGCCGGAGAAATGATGGGAAGAAATCCCGAAACAGTTATTGTTGCCAAGCCGCTTTCAAATGGAGTGATAACCGACTATGACCATGCATGCGAGATGATTCGCGGTTTTTTGGCAAAGGTAACGGGCACAAATGTTATTAAGCCGAAAGTTATGGTGACGGTTCCGTGCGGTGCAACCGATGTAGAAAAGCGTGCGGTGTGTGATGCGGTAAAGGCTTCAGACATTAAAGACGTATACGTTATGGAAGCGCCGATTGCAGGTGCGATAGGTGCGAATTGTGATGTGAGTCTTGCAAGAGGAATGATGCTGGTGGATATCGGCGGCGGCAGTTGCGATATTGCTGTGATATCACTTGGTCAGGTGGTAACCGGAAAATCATTGAAGCTCGGCGGCGACGAATTTACCGCTGCGATTATCGAATATGTAAAAAACAAATACGATTTACTTATAGGCGAACATACGGCGGCAAAGGTCAAGGAGGAAATAGGCTGCGCCTTTCAGCGAGAAAAGGATATATCGGTTGAAGTTGGTGGATTTAATACCAAAACGCGTTCTGTTCAGAAAATTCGTATAAGCTCAGAAGAAACGCGCGAGGCCATAAGTGAGCTGATTCAAAAAATCGCGGACGAAATCAAGGCGGCGCTTGACGATACTCCTACAGAGCTTTTGGGTGACATAATGGAGGACGGCATTTTGATGGTCGGCGGCGGAGCACAGCTTTACGGCTTGCAGAAAAGGCTCCGTATAGACCTCGGCGTAAAGATGTTTCTCGCCGAGGACGCGCAGATGTGCGTTGCGCGCGGCGCCGGAGCTACTGTTGAAAACATGGACAAAATGGATGACGGCACATATCTGTTTTATAAGGGATAATTATGGATATAATAAGAGAAGATGAAAGTATTGAGGATCTTCAGCTTGGTCAACTGAAGATAATTCAGAAAAAGAACGGCTTTCGGTTCGGCGTGGACGCGGTATTGCTTGCAAATTATGCAAAAGATATCCGATCGGCAAAAACGCTCGACCTTTGCACGGGAAACGCAATCGTGCCTGTTCTGATGTCACACAAAACCCAAACGCCGCTTATCTGCGGAATCGAAATTCAAAAAGAGGTTTTTTCGATGGCGGAAAGGACGGTGCGGCTCAACGGCCTTTCTAAAAGGGTGCGTTTGAACTGCGGCGACATAAATGATGCGGAAAAATTTTATAAAAAGCGTGAATTTGATGTTATAACCTGCAATCCCCCTTATATCCCGTGCGGCACTGCTGTAAAAAATGATCTTGACACAAAAGTTATTGCAAGGCATGAGGTGCTGTGCAGCCTTGAGGACGTGATACGCGTTTCGGCAAAGCTTTTGAAACAGCAGGGGCATTTGGTAATGGTGCACAGACCATCGCGCCTGGCAGATATAATATATCTTATGCGCTGCTATGAGATTGAGCCGAAAAGAGTGCGCTTTGTGCACAACAAAATCGGCACCGAGCCGACGCTTATTCTGATTGACGGAATGTATAAGGGCGGAAAGGAGCTGCGGATTGCACCGCCGCTGTATTTATTTGACGAAAACGGTGAAGAAACCGAAGAATTGAAAAGGATATACGAACGATGAGTGGAATACTGTATTTATGCGCTACGCCGATAGGAAATTTAGGAGATATTTCCGCGCGTTGCCTTGAAGTGTTTCGGTCGGTTGACCTAATTGCCTGTGAGGATACGCGGCGATCGATTCAGCTGTTGAATTATTTTGAAATTCACAAACCGCTTACCAGCTATCACGAGCATAATAAGCGCGAGAAGGGAGAATATATAATAGGACTGCTTAAAAAGGGGCAGAATGTTGCCCTTGTATCGGATGCCGGAACTCCGGCGATTTCCGACCCGGGCGAAGATCTTGTGCGGATGTGCATCGAAAATGAAATCCGAGTCACATCGATACCCGGTTGTGTCGCCGGTGTAAATGCGCTGATTTTGTCGGGACTCTCAACAAGACGATTTGCTTTTGAGGGATTTTTATCGGTGAACAGGCGGCACAGGAAAGAGCATCTCGAAAGCGTAAAAAACGATACGCACACGCTGATTTTTTATGAAGCACCGCATAAGCTTGTATATACTCTAAAGGATATGTACAATATTTTAGGCGACAGAAAAATCGCGCTGGTACGCGAGCTTACAAAACTGCATGAAGAGGTTGTGCGCACAACTCTTTCTGCAGCACAGACTTTGTATAAGGACAAATCACCCAAGGGTGAATTTGTTATTATAATAGAGGGCGCCGAAAAGCAAGAACCCGAAAATTGGTGGGACGGAATTTCGGTTGCGGAGCATATAGAAAAATATATCAGCAGCGGCGACGATCCCAAGGACGCGGTGAAAAAAACCGCAAAGGACAGAGGAATACCAAAGAGAGAGGCCTATAACATATATCACAGGCTTTGACATTGGTGCTGAGGAGGAAAAAACAAAGATGAAAGAAATTTTGGATAAGGTAGGATTTATAAGCGATATGGACGGCGTGATTTATCACGGCAACAGAATACTCGACGGTGTACTTGAATTTGTCAACTGGATGATTGACAATGACAAAAAATTTGTTTTTCTGACCAACAGTCCCGAAAAAACACCGCATGAGCTCAGTATGAAGTTGGAACGAATGGGGCTTTCGGTGTCGGCAGACCACTTTTATACAAGTGCAATGGCGACGGCAGAGTTTTTACATACACAAAAGCCTGGTTGCACAGCCTATGTTATAGGAGAGGCTGCGCTGACGAAGGCACTGTATGACCATAATATATATATGAACGATGTAAATCCGGACTATGTTGTTGTGGGCGAAACCCGAACATATAATTTTGAGAAGATAGAAAAGGCTATTGAGCTTGTGAATAAGGGAGCAAAATTGATAGGTGCAAACCCAGACATAACCGGGCCTACCGAAAAAGGCGTCATGCCCGCAACCGGCTCGCTTATCGCACCTATAGAAATCGCAACCGGTAAAAAGGCATATTTTGTAGGGAAGCCCAATCCGCTTATGCTACGCCACGGTCTGAAAAAGCTTAATTGCCACAGTAATGAAATAGCGTTCATCGGTGACAGAATGGATACCGACATAATTGCCGGGATTGAGTCAAACATTGATACAGTCTTGGTGCTGAGCGGCGTCACTTCAATGGAAACCATAGACAATTTCCCATATCGACCTAAATATATTGTAAACGGTGTGGGTGATTTGATTAAAAAGGAGAAATAATTGGATAAATACGCAATTTTTCTGGATATTGACGGAACACTCGCACCTAATGCCGACGACGGTGTTTCGGAAAAAAATATAATGGCAATAAAAAAAGCGCGCAATGCCGGGCACAACATAATACTTAATACCGGGCGGTCTTATGGGTGGATACCGGATGCAGTGCTCGGTGCGACCGACTATGATGGGGTTGTGTCGGGGATCGGAACAAGTGTAATTCTGCACGGTGAAAGCCTGTATGAGCGTGTGCTTGATGCAGATGTTATAAAAAAGCTTGTTTCGGAATTTTCTGATTCGGATGTTTCAATACTTTTCGGCGGAATTAATCGAGTGTTTTTTAAAAACAGAATACCTCTTTGGCAAAAGAAAGACGAATATGAGGATATTACTCTTCCGGAGGATTGCAGTATGCTTTGCGCAGCGGACAAATTTCAGAAGGTGGAATTCGTCGGAGAGCTAACAGACAGACAAAAGCACTTTTTAGAAGATAATTTTAATGTTTTCTATCATACATTGTATATTGAGTGTACCGCAAAAAACTGCTCCAAGGCACAGGGGATGAAAAAGGTGCTTGAAAAACTAGGCATCAGCCGCGAGCACTGCATTGCTGTAGGTGATTCGGTCAACGACGCCGATATGCTGCATTATGCGGGTATCAGCGTTGCCGTTGCAAACGGTGACGAGAGAGTAAAAAAGGATGCTGATTATGTGACTGCAGCTTCTTCGGATGACGGAGTTGCAAAAGCTATTGAACATTTTTTGTTTTAACGGATATATAAAAACAGCGCATATTTGTTGTGTGCTGTTTTTTGCGTGTAAAATGTCCGATACAAAAGCTTTTTATTACACTTTTAGCTACAGCTTTCATATTATAATATATAACCATATTGAAAGGAAGTGAGGTTTATGTCTGATATATTGGTGGTTGTAGGCTCAATAACAAGCGCCACGCGGCTTGTAAAGCGTCTTGAAAAATACGGTGACAGCAGTGCAAAAGTTATAAATACGCCGTCAAAGCTGGGAGGAAGCGGATGCTCTTACTCCGTGCGTGCGCGGCTTTCTAGCGAGAATTTTATCAGAAACAATCTGTACGGTATCAGCATAAAGAAGATTTATATAGAAGACAGAACCGGTAAGGAGAGGATATATCATGATATATCTAGATAATCCTGCTACCAGTATGCAAAAACCAGAAATAGTATATGAAATGATGTGGAAAAACACAGTAAATAACAGCGTGAATGCCGGAAGAGGCGGACACTGGGCAAGCATTCGCGGTGCGGAAGGGATCGCCGCGGCACAGGAGGAAATCGCTGATCTTTTTAATGTTTCAAATCCCGAAAGAATAGCATTTACGCAGAATGCAACGTATGGACTGAATATGGCGATATGCGGGCTTTTGGGTAGGGAGGATCATGCTGTCATAACTTCGATGGAGCACAACAGCGTTCTGCGTCCGGTGCATATGACGTGCAGCTATACTATTGTTCCGGCGAACGAACGCGGAGAAATCAATCCTAAGGATGTTGAAATGGCGATACGTCGGAATACAAAGCTTATTATCACAACACATGCGTCCAATGTTTGCGGCACGGTTATGCCGGTTGAGGAAATAGGCAGAATATGCGGAAGACATAATATTCCATATCTTTTAGATACGGCGCAGACAGCTGGAATAATTCCGATTGACGTTGAAAAAATGAATGTTTCAATGCTGGCGTTTTCAGGGCATAAGGGTCTTATGGGCCCGCTTGGAACCGGAGGATTGTATGTCAGAGAGGGAATAAAATTACATCCGGTTATTTCGGGCGGAACAGGTACCGAATCGAAGTTGCGTACCCAACCGGAAACAATGCCGGATATGCTTCATTCCGGAACGATGAATACACCTGCCATCATGACACTCGGCGAAGCAGTAAAATTTGTGAAAAGGCATGGAATAAAGGGGATTTGGGATAAGGAAAGAGCGCTTGCCGAAGTTCTGATTGACAGACTTATGAATATCAATGGTGTAACGGTGTATGGCTTACCAAATGGCAACAGAAACGGTACAGTGGCATTTAATATAGGTGATATGGATTCGCAGGAGGCGGCCAATGTTCTAAACAGTGAGTATTCAATAGCAACACGTGGCGGATACCATTGCTCGTATATTGCACATCAGACGATCGGCAGCGAGAAAAGTGGCGCGGTCAGAGTCGGATTCGGTTTTTTTTCAAATAAATCCGAGTTGGAGCGGCTTGCTTATGCAGTGAATAGAATAGCTAAAATAAGAGAATAATGAAAAACAGGGCAGATAAAATAAATTTCTGCCCGATACATATAAAAAAATCCTAAAAAAGTCAAAAAAAGTGTTGACAAAACGTATATGTTCTGCTATAATATTTAAGGTCAGCTGATTTAAGCGGACGTAGATTATGAATACGCGGGTGTAGTTCAATGGCTAGAATTCCAGCCTTCCAAGCTGGCTGTGTGGGTTCGATTCCCATCACCCGCTCCACAAATACGCGTCTGTAGCTCAGTCGGATAGAGCAACTGCCTTCTAAGCAGTGGGCCAGGGGTTCGAATCCCTTCAGACGCGCCACTTTCTTGGATATGGTGGATATAGTTCAGCTGGTTAGAGCGTCAGTTTGTGGCACTGAATGTCGTGGGTTCGAATCCCACTATCCACCCCACTTTTTTTATTTATAGTATAACAGGATTATGCATACGATATAGGGATATAGCCAAGCGGTAAGGCACCAGATTTTGATTCTGGCATTTCGTAGGTTCGAATCCTGCTATCCCTGCCAGGGCCATTAGCTCAGTTGGCAGAGCACTTGACTTTTAATCAAGTTGTCCGGAGTTCGAATCTCCGATGGCTCACCATAACCATATTAAACAAAATCCCCGAATTTATTGTTTTTTCGGGGGTTTTGCTTTTTCGGAAACAATTAATAAAGCCGATTAATATGTATTTTATTTTAAGCAGTAGACTTTTTATTAGCCTGCTGCTTTTGTTTATTATTTTATTTCCTTGTCTACTGTAAATTATACTCTTGGGTCATCTGGATATTTACCAACAGGATATTTCCCCCAGTAAGTGCCGCGAGGATGTTCTGAATTTGCATTTTTTCTGCGAAGTCTATTTTTCCAGAATTTATCCTTTTTCATTACTTTTTCTATTTCTATATTTTCGAGTGATTTTTGTATTTTCTCTAAATTATCATTTATATATTTATATAAAAGTAAATTTTCTCGCTCTATTTTATTCTTTGCATTTATATATGCAGCAGATTTGCTGTTTATATCTCTTACAAGCTTATAGTTAGTCATTAAAATCTCATATTTTCCAGAATTTAACAACCATTCATTATGTTTAATAAGAGTTGGTAGAAGTTTTTCCCATACACCATTTTTGCGCCATTCGTTAAATCGATGGGCATGGTTATCAATATTGCCATATTCATAGGGCAACTCTTTCCAATTCATTCGTAAAGAGTATGGCTCTTTCTTATGTATTAAATACAGGACTGCATCAATAAAAAGTCGTGTATCTCTTTCTTTGAGTTTGTCATTTTTGCCTTCTCTGCCGCCAAATTGTTTTGGTATGATATTCTTTATATCCTCCCACATATTAATATTGTTTGTCACAAATTCATCCATATTTATCACCTATGGGTTATTATATCATTTTATATAATAAAAAGCAACTACTATTATGAAATATAAAAATAAATATACAACATTTCAAAAAAAGTCACCAGATATTATAGTCGTATTCTTTTCGAAAGCCAGGTGATTGAATTGGAGTTTGATTTTGAAATAAGTGAAGAACAGGCAGAGCAGTTCGCTATGGAATTATATTATGGCTCTGATTTGATTGCCGATATTAAAAAATGTATAGCTGATAATCGAGAAGAGTATGTACATTTTCTGGAAGAAGAAAGGGGACGATGTAATGGATAGAGGAGGATAAGGTGACCATCTATGTTTCAATATCTAATAAGAATTAATTAAAAATAGGAGAATTAAAAAATGTTAGGGGTTATTGAAAATGGAAAATTAAGAGTTTTTAACAGTGCGGAAGATATTGACCCAAAGGAAACTGAGCTGAAAAGAGTAGCGACCGCATATGAAGAAATGTTGAAAGAAGAAAGGGAATTATATGGTGAAGATGAAGATAACATTGAATTTTGGAATTCACCCGTGGGGCGCAGTTTTCTTGCAAATCCACAGTCACTTGTTGATTTGTTGACAGGGAGAGAAGAAAATGAATAAACAGAAATTAAATAATTACAAATTGAATGCGAGTATTCATACTTTTTCTGTAAAAAGTCAATGTTGCCCTGCTCTGCCGATGACATATGACCGCAAAATGGTTGACACGATAAAATTACCAAGGACAGGCTCATTTTTAACGCGAGTAAACTTAAATAAGTTGCACGGTGATATTTTTTTTTGCTTATAGTGAATTTCAGGCGAATGCTACTGAATTGTTCAATAGTATGCAAATACCGCAATTTACTTATTGGCGTACTGATATTCGTCTGGATAGTTATGAAGATAATTTTAGTGCGTACTATAAACTGAATTTATTGCTGATTAGCTTACCAAAGTCCGGTTGATATTCTCTTTAACGGTCTTGAGGAAGAAAATCCGGAGCATATTGCGGTGCGGCAATACAAAATTTTTAAGCAAGCCGGCGGCAAAACAGCAAAGTCAATCTTGGTTTCTGCGGCGGTGCGGCTTGCGGCATTTAACTTGCCGGAGATAGCAAAAATGACATCATAAATTTCGCCTTGTTCCCAATCTATACTTGAAAGCTTTAGCCTTACAATATCTGCTGAACGCAATCCCGTTGAGGCAGCAAGCAGAATTATAGCCATATTTCTTTTACCAAGAGCTGTACTTGTATCAATTTGTGCTAATATTTTATCCAACTCATCGTTGGTGATGTAATCCTTAACCTTATGTTGCAATGGTACGTGATAAGATAATAAATTAAAGCAATCAGGAACTTCTACATTCTGTTCTTGTAAAAAAGAATAAAATTGCCGTATGTAGCATTGAATATCACGCAATGATGAAGATGACATTGTTGTGGCAATTTGAGTAACAAAAGCTTTGATATCGGATATTGACACATTTTGCATATCCGAATGACCATTATCCTGTAAAAACATTAAATGCTTATGTATTGCCCAATTAAAGTTACGACCACTTGTGCTGTTAAAGGTTCGTGAAGTCATAAAAGCATCTAAATGCTTTTGGAATTCAGGTGATAATGCAGGTCTTT
>JAQXIJ010000087.1 GCA_029007725.1 Bacillota bacterium
CCATTTTAACAGCGCCGGCTTTGAATGCCTCATCATAACGAGGTGGTATTGTTCCTTTTTTGATTGACATAAAAATTCCTCCTGTGATTTTGGATTTGTTTGTGTCCATTCCATTATATCACTCTTTTTTTTGTCCATCAATTCTGGGAAGGTGGCAAAGGATTTTTATATGATAAAACTATGTGGAAAAAAGAAAGAAATTGAAAATTCACTCTGGTCAGTTTTCACATCATTCGGATTTTGTGAAATAGAAAAATTCGATGAAAATGATTTGAGTGGCGATACAGCAAAATACTGCTTTTTCGACAAAAATAGTGCAGGAGTGATAAACAGTGGCTTGGTTACTAAAAAGTCGCAGGCTGAAGTTGTCGCCGCGTGTATTGAGGCGACACTTATAAACGGTACTGAAAATATAAAAATTGAAATTCCGCCGGACGCAGAGCTTTTTGATCTTTTGGTAGTGTTTGGATTTGAAAAGGTTGTTAAAATAAATTCCGAAATGAAAAACGGTTTTTTAGTAAAATGTGGAAAAATTGAATTTGCAAAGGGTTGCTTTTCTGGAAAAGTGGCAGTGTGCAAAATAGATATGGACAGATTTATGGAGGTTCTCGCAGTATCCGGAGTTGATATGTCGGAAAACGACCCGTCTGCAAGCTTGATTTTTGCCGAAAAAAATGCGGAAGGTCTTGCGTATGACGTTGCGTATAATCTTAGAGTAAATGGCTGCATAGTTGAGTATTATAATGAAGACGGAGATATAGAAAAGGCCTGTGAATATGCTGAAAAAAAGGGACTTTCGTGTGTACTGCGGGCTTATAGTGACGGAAAGCTTCAGATAAAGGACTTTTTGAAGCAGGAAATTATAGAAACCACGGTAAACGAATTTTTGGGATATTATGAAGATAACGAAAGTTGCGTCGAAAACTGTCACAATCACGAGGATTGCAGCTGCGAAGATCATAATCATGATCACGACTGCGGATGCGGACACAATCACTGATAACTTCTGGTTTCCAAAAAAGGAGTGAAAAAATGACAGGAATTATCGATATAGGTTCAAACACTATAAGGCTTGTTATATATAAGGAAAAGGAAAGAATTGCGAATTTTTGCGAATATTCAAATATTCTTGCCGATACTGTCGGCGGTGAGCTTACCGATTGTGGTATTGAAAGGCTTTGCGACATTCTTTTTTCACTCCGCAGCGAAATTATGGAATATAAATGCGGTGTTTTTGCATTTGCAACATCGGCTTTCAGAGATTTAAAGAATCAAGACAAGGTTAAGCAAAAAGTTTTTGAAGAAACCGGTCTTTGCATAGACGTTCTTTCAGGGGAGCGCGAGGCAGAATATGACCTTGCGGCGCTTTTAGAAACCTTTGAAGGAGATGAAACCGGGATAGGAGTTGATTTGGGGGGAGGCAGCTGCCAGATTTTCGCATTTGAAAGAGAAAAAGCAGTTTTTTCTCTGTCACTGCCAATCGGATGCAAAAGAATAAAACGAGCTTTCTGCAAAACTCCGGTTCCGGAAAAAAAGGAGCGAAAAAAAATTGAAGAATGTATAAAGAGAAGTCTGTCACAGCTTCCTAAATATGATAAAGATAGATTCAAAAAACTGTATATGATGGGAGGAACAATAAAAACCGCCGAAAATCTGTATGAATTTCTTTATGGAACTGAGATAAGACATGAGCTTACAACCGGTCAATTGGAGAAACTTTTGAATGATATTGAGGAAGGCGGCAAAGAAATGATGGAGGGTATTTTAAAAAAAAGATACGAAACCATTGCCGTCGGATTGATTATTTCAAACGAGATAGCCAAATTTGTCGGAACGGATATTATAAACATTAAAAAATGTTGTGTCCGAGACGGATATCTTGCAAAATTAAAGTAGAAAAAAATATGTACCCGAAAGATGAAATTTTCGTGGTGCATATTTTTAAAAAAAATTTGGTGCATTGTAAAATGAACCTGCAATAGTAAGTAAACAGAAAAAAGTATCCATAGTGACGAACCTGTGGTAGAATTGAGATTAATCAACAACAACTCTGAAAGGAACATCACTATGGACATTCTAAAGTATACCAC
>JAQXIJ010000088.1 GCA_029007725.1 Bacillota bacterium
AGACCGCTTAAACGTGCAATACAGAAGCTTATTGAAGATAAGCTTGCCGAGCTGTCCCTGCGGCATCCGATAACGGAAAATACTTTTATCATCGCTGACCGAAACGGAGATGAAATTGAACTGACAATAATATCAAAATAAAAAATTTCTGACAAAATGCACCCCTAAAGCCTTTGTGCTTGCTTGGTGCATTTTGATTTATATTTTTATGTAAAAAAATAACCGCCGGCGCATAACCGGCGGTATCGGAGAAATTCGAGGTATCCACTCTATTTTTGTATCAAGTGAATTTTGAATCCGCCGAAATCGTTCGTTAAATATACAAACTTCATGCTGCCGTCATCGTTATAAGCAGCGGTGTCCATATCAAATTCGATACCGCGCCTTGACAGATAGTAAACTGCGCGGTCCACACTGTTTGAGGCGATAGCGATATGGCCGAATTTGCCAAATCCCATATACTTCATAATTTCAAATTCACTGCCGACAAAAACGCTCTTTTCGTTGTCGCGCTCAAGGTTGGTGTCAAGCGCGAGCGATAGGAGATGTGCGGTGTCAAGCGCAGTCTTTTCGTCTTGTGAATTGATTCCGATGTGCGCAATTGTAAGCCCGAGCATTGTCTTTACAGCTTCACGCGTTATGCGTGTAACCTCTGACCAGTTGTCGTTTTCGATAAATTCTCCCTTTACCATAAAGCTTCCGCCACAGGCAATTATGCGCTTAAAACCGAGATACTCATTCATATTGTTAAGATTAATTCCGCCGGTGGGCATAAAGTTCATGTTTACGTACGGAGCAGAAAGAGCCCTGATTTTTGCGAGACCGCCGCTCTGCTCTGCTGGGAAAAATTTAACCGTGTTTAATCCGAGTTCAAGAGCCTGTTCTATTTCAGATGGCGTTGTACAACCCGGAAGAACGGCTATGTTTCTCTCTGTGCACCATGAAACGATTTTCGGATTGAAACCGGGGCTTACTATAAATTTTGCACCGGCAGCTGCGGCCCGCTCTGCCTGCTCGGTGGTAAGCACCGTGCCTGCTCCGACCGCCATATCCGGAAATGCTTTGGAAATGTTCTTTATTGCCTGTTCGGCAGCGGATGTTCTGAAAGTTACCTCTGCAGCTGCGATTCCGCCGTCTAAAAGAGCTTTTGCAAGCGGAACGGCTTTGTCGGCATCATTTATGCTGACTACCGGAATAATGCCTATGTTTTTGATTTCGTTTAAAATGTCCATTTTTTCACTCCTGACTTATCTGCGAACTCTGCCCGAGGCGTCGCCGCCTGCAAGTGCTTCTGTTTCTGCGCGTGTTACATTGTTAAAATCGCCCGGTATGGTGTGCTTTAATGCCGATGCGGCAACACCGAATTCGAGCGCGTCTTGAAAGCTTTTGCCGTCTAAAAGACCGCATATAACGCCGCCGGCAAAGCTGTCTCCGGCACCAACGCGGTCCACTATCGGCGATATATTGTACTTCTTTGAAGTATAAAGCTCATCTGTTTCGGCAGAATATATGCAGGCTGACCAGCCGTTGTCTGAGGCGGAGCGGCTTTCGCGCATGGAAGATATTATGTATTTGAAGCCAAATGCGTCTGACATGATTTTGCAGGCATCCTTGACCGATGCGTCGTCGGGTATGTCAAGACCCATAATATTTTTTGCGTCCCACTTGTTGCCGAAGCATACATCGACATACGGAACGAGCTTTTTCATGGTTTTGGCGGCTTCGTCGACAGTCCACAGCTTGCTTCTGAAATTAATGTCAAATGAAATCGTGATATTTTTCTGCTTTGCGGCAATTAAAGCCTTTTCGGTGATTTCGGCAGCCGATTTCGAGATGGCCGGCGTTATGCCCGAAATATGGAACCAGTCCGCACCGTCAAAAATTCGGTCGAAGTCAAATTCTTCTGCTTTTGCAGTGGAAATTGCTGAATTTGCTCTGTCGTAAACCACGTTTGACGGGCGCATTGCCGAGCCGCTTTCAAGAAAATATATGCCGATACGGTCACCACCGCGTATGATGTTGTCAGTTTTGACATTCATCTTCCGAAGAGCAGCAACGGCACAGTCGCCAATAGGGTTTGGCGGAAGCTTTGTGACAAATTCCGCATTATAGCCATAGCCTGCAAGCGAAACGGCTACGTTTGCTTCGCCGCCGCCGAAGGTTACGTCAAGGCTTTCAGCCTGTAAAAATCTTTTGTTTCCCGGTGGGGTAAGCCTAAGCATAATCTCGCCGAGAGTCACTATTTTTTTCATATATGGTTCTCCCTGTAAAAAAAATTAATTATTTACTTAATTATAATACCTAATTGCGCTATTGTCAATTTTGAAACGGGAATATATAAAAAATTAATGACAAAATGTATATTCAGTGAATTTCTCCTAAAATCAAGTTTTATAAAAATCATATAAAATAGACAGTGATACAAATATCGTACCTATATGATTAAACTATAGTGTTAAATGAAAATTATAGAAATAATCTATCGGTTATTTTTATACTGTCTGCATAAATTGTGGAAGTTCACTTTAAGTCGTTTTTTGAATTTCGGGTATTGTAATTTTCAGCGGAGTATTATAAAATATAGTTGATAAGTACAAAGTAAGAGGTAGGGTATATGACGTTACAGCAAATTCATTATGCAATAACCATTTCGGAGATGGGCTCTATGAACAAGGCGTCCGAAGCATTGTTCATTTCTCAGCCTTCGTTGACAAATGCGATACGCGAGCTGGAAAAGGAAGTGGGAATTACGATATTTATGCGCACCGGCAAAGGCGCCATTCCCACAAAGGAGGGCGAGGAATTTTTACTGTATGCGCGGCAGCTTTATCAGCAGTATGAGTTGATACATCAAAAGTATGTTGAAAAAGAAAATGTAAAACGCAAATTCGGTGTTTCAACACAGCACTATTCCTTCGCCACAAAGGCGTTTGTCGAAACGGTTAAGCATTTTGATACGCTAAATTATGAATTTGCAATACGTGAAACAAAAACCTTTGACGTTATTCAAGATGTGGGGAATCTGAAAAGCGAGGTCGGTCTGCTATTCATGAATGACTTTAATCGCAAGGTTATCACCAAAATGCTGAAAAACAACGAGTGTGAGTTTCATAATTTGATTGACTGCAATGCATATGTGTATATTTGGAAGCGGCATCCTTTGGCAGACAAACAATCTATAACATTTGACGAACTGAGGAATTACCCGTGCCTGTCCTTTGAGCAGGGTGAAAACGGATCATTTTATTTCGCAGAAGAAATTTTGAGCACCAATGACTATCAGCGCACGATAAAGGCGACAGACAGGGCAAGTATGCTTAATCTTATGATTGGTCTTAACGGATATACGCTATGCTCTGGAATTATATGTGAGGAACTTAACGGAAGTGACTATCTGGCTGTGCCGTTTGAAGCGGATGAAGACAACCCGAACAGCTCAATGGAAATAGGGTATATTGTAAAAAAAGGAAGACCCCTTACCGAAATCGGAAAAATTTATATAGATGAAATAAAAAAATATTTAAATACGGTCAGTCAAAGCTGACGAAAAGCAGTAATTGTGATGAAAAATGTTTTTTGTTATTTGTGTGTTTATGTTTACTGTGAGTACCGTGTTTGCAGATAAGTAATATACGTTTGAATGGCAGGAAAAGTTTTTTGTACCCATGGGACAGCAAACGGTTTTTTCTTAGAACAAACTTATAAGTATAAAGTTTTCGAAACAGGGAGAAAGTGAAAATAACAGTGACATATCCAGACTACACAGTATTTTGGCAGGAAATCGATGAAAATTTTATTTCGAGCGGAGATAGAACTGATATGCGCCGGAGAGCTATACAAATGGACATACTCTTTGCAGTGTGATTAAGGAGCAGTTCTCGTCAAAAAGAAACGTAAAAATCTGTTTACTATAATTTTAATGATTGTAATCGAAATTTTCTGTGCAGCAGTTCCGGAGATGGCGTGATACCTTGGCTTAAAATGCGGAATTGTCCGGCGCAGCGCCGGATGCGAATCTTATAGCCGCTGACGCTCTGTCAGGAATTTCCGTGATTTTGATATTAATATAAAAAAGAGCCGGGGGCTCTTTTTGTGCTATTGAATAATTCCGCCGCCGACAACGGTATCGCCGTCATACAAAACCACTGCCTGCCCCTTGGTAATTGCGCGCTGAGGACGGTCAAATTTCACAACAAGAGTATCTTCATCGGTTTGAATTACCGTTGCAGGATCTTCCTTGTGACGATAGCGGATTTTGGCACATATGTGCATAGGCTTTTCTATTTTGCTGACGGATATAAGATTGATGTTTTTTGCGGTAAGCTGGTCGGAATACAGCTCGCTGTCGGTCGCAAGAGTAACTGTATTGCTTTGTGGGTTCACCGCTGCAACGTAAAGTGGTTCGCTGTATGAAATTCCCAGACCTTTGCGCTGACCGACTGTGTATCGGATAATGCCCTTGTGTCTGCCCAAAACAGCGCCGCTTTTGCTTATAAAATCACCCTCGGGATAGGACTTGCCGGTATATTGCTCAATAAAATCGGCATAGCTACCATTTTGAACAAAGCAAATATCTTGACTGTCATGCTTGTCTGTGTTTATAAATCTGTGCTTTTCCGCTATGGCTCGGACTTCGGTTTTGTGCATTCCTCCGAGCGGAAACATTGTGTGCGCAAGCTGCTCCTGCATCATTGAATACAGTACGTAGCTCTGATCCTTTGACAAATCGGAAGATTTTTTTATAATAAACCTTCCAACATTGGCATCGTATTCGATTTTTGCGTAGTGACCAGTTACCACATAGTCATATCCTATCTCTTTGGCGCGATTGAACAGCTTTTCAAATTTAAGATAACGGTTACAGTCTATGCACGGGTTTGGCGTCAGACCGTTTTCGTAGGAATACACAAACTTATCTATAACGTCCTCGCGAAAGCGGTCGGTGAAATTAAAAACATAATAGGGCATACCCAGTGAATATGCTACGCTTCTTGCGTCTTCAACGTCCTCAAGCGAACAGCAGGAATGCTCGCGGGGAACACATGCGTCATCGTTGTTAAAAAGCTTCATTGTGACGCCCATACACTCAAACCCCTGTTCCTTTGTCAAAAGCGCCGCAACGCTTGAATCAACACCGCCGCTCATGGCGATAAGTGCCTTTTTGTTCATGCATATTTCTCCTTTTTTGGTGTTAAATGCGACTGTACTTGTCCTCACAGCTGCGCATGGCAAGAATTGTGCGGTTTATCAGGTCATCAAGCTCCCAGCCGAGCATTGCCGCACCATTTTCGATTACCGATCGCGAACAGCCTGCGGCAAAGTTGGCGCTTTTATATTTCTTTTTCACTGACTTAAGCTCGAGGTCAGAAACACTTTTGGATGGTCTCATAAGGGCAACGGCGCCAATTAGGCCGGTCAGCTCATCGGTAGCATAAAGAACCTTTTCCATTTCATGCTCGGGTTTTATGTCGACTGTAAGCCCATAGCCGTGGCTTGCAACGGCGTGAATTAGGCACTCGTCAATGTTAAGGTCATGCATGATTTCCTGCTCCTTTATGCAGTGCTCATCCGGAAACTGTTCGAAATCAAGATCGTGAAGAAGTCCAACAATGCCCCAAAAGTCCTTTTCATTGGCATATCCGAGCTCATTTGCAAAATATCGCATTACCCCCTCGACTGTGACAGCATGCCGCAGATGAAAAGGTTCTTTATTATATTTATTAAGCAATTCCCACGCTTCTTCGCGTGATATAGCTTTGATCATATAATACACCTCCTTTAAATACACAAAACCTATATAATTGATACGAATTATACCGCAGAAATACGCTTCTGTCAATAGAAAGGCATAATTATGAAAAAAATTTAAAAATAGTATTGACAGATTGAAATTGTTGTGTTATAATAAACCTATAAAACACGTAGGTAATATAGGATTTGGGAGGCGCGCGATATGATAACACGAATGAGCCAACGATGTTGCGGCATATAATACATCGTAACAAGCACAAAACGTGATTTATAAAAAGGAGAATATGTTATGAAAACTCATGAAAAAATTACAGATCTTATTGGAGGAACACCGCTTCTTGAACTTAAAAATTATGAAAAAGAAAATAATCTGTCGGCAACAATACTTGCAAAGCTAGAGTACTTCAATCCGGCAGGAAGTGTAAAGGACAGAATTGCAAAAGCAATGATTGACGAAGCAGAGGACAAGGGACTTTTGAAGCAGGGTTCGGTAATAATTGAGCCAACAAGCGGCAATACAGGCATAGGTCTTGCCTCGGTTGCAGCGTCAAGAGGCTATAAAATTATTCTGACAATGCCGGAAACGATGAGCATTGAAAGAAGAAATCTTCTGAAAGCTTACGGCGCGGAACTGGTGCTGACTGACGGAGCCAAGGGAATGAAGGGCGCAATAGAAAAGGCTAAAGAACTGGCTGATGAAACGCCAGACAGCTTTATACCCAGTCAGTTTACAAACATGGCAAATCCGGAAGCACACCGCAGAACAACCGGACCGGAAATCTGGAATGATACAGACGGCAAGGTTGATATTTTTGTTGCCGGTGTCGGAACGGGCGGTACACTTTCAGGTGTAGGCGGTTACCTAAAGTCAAAAAATCCGAATGTCAAGGTTGTCGCGGTTGAACCTGCCGGCTCGCCTGTTTTATCAAAGGGTACCCCAGGACCGCATAAAATTCAGGGTATAGGCGCCGGTTTTATTCCGGATACACTGGATACAAAGGTATACGATGAAATTATTACAATAGAAAATGAGGATGCGTTCAAGACCGGCAGAACTCTTGCAAGAAAAGAAGGCGTGCTTGTCGGAATTTCGTCTGGTGCTGCAGTTTTTGCTGCAACCGAGCTTGCTAAACGTCCCGAGAACAAGGGTAAAATTATTGTTGCACTTTTACCGGATACAGGTGAAAGATATCTGTCAACACCGATGTTTGCAGATTGATTTGGCGATAAAAAACCGTGCTGTTTGAGAATATCTCAATCAGTACGGTTATTTTATATCATGTAGTCGTTTGCATAACGCTCTTTTTCGTGGTCTAAAATATCTTGTAACGTAATACTGTCGAGATATTTGCATATGACATCGTTTAAGCCTTTCCAAATGAACAGCGTTGGGCAGTAGTCGCTGCGCTCGCAAATATTCGGTGAATTTTCAAGGCAGGCAACCGGTGCAAGGCTTCCCTCAGTAAGGCGCAGGATCATGCCAACGGTGTATTTGTCGGGAGATTTTGCAAGTTTGTAGCCACCCTGAAAGCCTCGGCTCGTCTGTAAAATATCAGATTTATTTAAAATGGCAACAATTTGTTCAAGATATTTCTTGGAAATCCCCTGTCTATCTGCAATATCCTTAAGAGCTGTATAGCCGCCGTTTTCGTGCTCGGCAAGATCTAAAAGCATACGAATTGCATATCGTCCTTTTGTAGAAATTTTCATTTTTCGACACCTCATTTCATACTACTATAATAACATATATTTAGTAGGTTTTCAAGGGGGTGCTTACATAATATTGTGCTAAAAATAACAAATATGTTTTTTGGCACAATATGAAGCGGTATTTATTTTTATAGCTAACTGTAATATCATTTTTTTTGCCGGTGACTCAGGAACGTTATTTTGTTCGTCAAGATGCTTTTAAAATAGACAAGCATAATGGTGAATGTTAATATAACAGCGCCGTCGCATTCGGAGATTGGATCGGTAAGTCTTAAACTGCCAGTTTGTGCCGATGCACCGATTAAACGGTAGATAAAAAATTTTCTGTAAAATCATCTTTAGCAGATGAATAGGACGGTTTCATTATGTCAAATACTTAAAATATCAAATCGCGGATGTCTTCAGAAGAAGCAGCTTTTGAATCTGAGTCCGGCACCGAACCGGACTCTTTCAAAGGCAAGTTAATATTAAATACCGTATGAATATGTTGATTGTTTAAGTGTGCGGGAGTTTACTTTATTCGACTATTCGTTCGCCTTTTGACGGAACAAAAGAACGCAAAAATTCGAGTTTGCCTCTTGCTGAATATTTACCGAGCTTGGCGGGAATAAACACGCTGTCGCCGGCTTTAATATCAATACTGCCGCCACTGTATAAAAGTGTGCCGTTGCCCTCGGTGCATATCAGCATCTCAAATCTTTCACCAAACGGAGTGATTTTGCAGCTGCCTTTAAGAGAATATTTTATTACAGCAAAATATTCGCATTCTGAAAGCAGACTGCAAGATGCATCACCGGAGGCAAAGCTTTTTTCGCTGTGTGCCTTGGGAGCAAAAGAATAGTTTATAACGTCAATCGCTTTTTGTGTCTGAAGTTCGCGCTTGTTGCCGTTTGCATCGGTGCGGTCGTAGTCATATACGCGGTAGGTCGTGTTTGAGCTTTGCTGAATTTCAGCGATCAACAAACCTTCGCATATTGCATGAACGGTGCCGCAGGGGATAAAGAATGAGTCGCCCTTTTTAACCGGTACAAAGTTTAGAACGCTTTCTATTTGACCGTCATTTACCGCAGATTCAAATTCTTCTTTTGATGTTCCTGGCTTTAGTCCGTAAACAAGCTTGGCACCGGGTTTTGCGTCGATGACGTACCACATTTCGGTTTTTCCGAGTGAGCCGTTTTCATGAGCGGCGGCGTATGTGTCATCGGGGTGCACCTGAACCGAAAGCTTGTTTTTGGCGTCCAGAAATTTTACGAGTAGCGGAAACTGTTCGTATTTAAATCGGCCGAGCATTTCATCGGTATGGTTTTCTATAACGGATTTAAGCGTCTGTCCTTTGTATTCGCCGTTTGCAGCGGTACAAAGACCGTCACTGTGGCATGAAAGCTCCCAGCTTTCGGCGGCAAAATTGTCGGGAATATCTTTGTTGTATTTTTTCTTCAATGTATCTCCGCCCCATATATATTGTTTGAATACAGGGTTGGTTTTTATAGGGTATACCATAGACATGCCTCCTAAGATTTTCTTCTGTATATAAATTTAACATAATATAATCAAAAAGTCAATTATGTGATGAGAATGCTGCGTGGAAATATGTATTAACAGTTGCGGCGGTTTTCGGAAATTTTCAGATATTTTTCTTTTGTTGCAAGACCGCCGCGGATGTGACGCTCCGCTTTGTTTTTGTCAAGCACTATATGTACCTGTGCGGCAAGTGATGGATTTAAATCTTCCAAACGCTCGGTTATATCTTTGTGTACGGTAGATTTCGATATATTATACTTTTTTGCCGCTTTGCGTACAGTAGATTCATTGCTCAGAATGTATTGTGCGAGCTCCATAACCCGCTCTTCGATATAATCCTTCATTTTTCTCCCCCATATATTAATAGTTGTTAAATCTATATGCGGTTGTTTGAGAGATTAGAAACAAAAAATTATATTGCAATTCTGCTTTTAAAGCAGCATGTATTTAGAAACCGTAGTTGCCCGGATATTTATAGGGCTATCAAGGTATAGTTGTGGATTTTTGCAATATGAGTGTACTGCCTAAATAACCTTGAGAAGCCGTTGTCATTATCTATGCTTGTAAATACATTATAAAGGCAGTTAGTAATATACATGAGTTCTTAAAAATTAAACATATATTATGGAAACAATTGAAAAGATTATACATTAATGCTATAATGTGGTTTGCTATATATTTTAAAAAATATGGGAGTGTCAGTTATGTACTCATTTTTGCTCGTTATTATATATCTTTCTTTTATAAGTCTTGGACTGCCAGATTCTCTTTTGGGTTCGGCATGGCCTGTTATGTATAGGCAGCTTAATGTGCCTATGTCGTATGCAGGCATAATTACCATGATTATTGCCGGAGGGACAATTGTTTCAAGCCTGATGTCCAATACTCTTACGAAAAAAATCGGTGCCGGGGCGGTTACCGCTGCCAGTGTTTTCATGACTGCGGCGGCACTGTTTGGTTTTTCGTCGTCCAGTTCCTTTTTGATGCTGTGCATCTGGGCAGTTCCGTACGGACTCGGCTCAGGTGCGGTTGATGCGGCGCTTAATAACTACGTTGCACTTTACTATGCTCCACGTCATATGAGCTGGTTGCACTGCTTTTGGGGAATAGGCGCATCGGTCAGCCCATATATTATGAGCTTTTGTCTGATACGAGGACTGGGTTGGCAAAAGGGTTATTTTTCGGTCGGAACGGTGCAGACTATTCTGACTGCAATTTTGGTGCTTAGTCTGCCTATGTGGAAAAAAAGGAGCAGTGTTGGAACTGATGAACATACGGAATCAAAATCGCTGACACTTTTTGGGGTGCTAAAAATAGACGGAATAATCTTCATTTTGTTGACATTTTTCGGATATTGCGCGCTCGAAACAACAACCGGACTGTGGGCAAGCAGCTACTTGACAAACTTTCGCGGAGTGGCTCCTCAGATATCGGCGCAGTTTGCTTCGCTCTTTCATATAGGAATAACTTTCGGTCGATTTTTATGCGGATTTGTTTCGGAAAAAATCGGTGACAAGTTGCTTATAAGAATAGGAATAATTACTATAATCGCCGGAATTAATATGGTTGCTCTGCCGTTTGAAACAAACAATACGGCACTTGCAGGGCTTATAATAATCGGTCTTGGATGCGCGCCGGTCTATCCATCGATAATTCATGCGACACCGTTTAATTTCGGAAAAGAAAACTCACAGGCGATTATCGGCATACAAATGGCTTGCGCATATATGGGAAGCACTTTTATGCCGCCTGTTTTCGGAATGATTGCGAGAAATATTTCGGTTGGACTCTATCCTGTATATCTGATGATTTTCGCACTGATTATGATAATAATGTCGGAAAAAATGAACAAAAAACTCAACATACGATAAAAAGAGCGCAGAGCTGGAACGAACTTAGTCTTTGTTCGCACAGTCTGCGATTTTTTTGCTGTCAAGCGGTTTGGTTATACGATAGTGACCTATAACCTGATATTGGTCAATTACATCTTCCTCGTACATTGGTCTTCCGGCGTTGTGAATTATATATGTTACGCCGTGACGGTTGCGTTTGTCCGAAACAATGCCGATATGGTGCGGAAATACAACAATGTCGCCGCCCTGCCAAGCCTTTATGTCATTGATGTCTGTTGTGAGTGAAAGAGCGTGCCTTGAAAAATAGACATTTAGGTTCGGCACTCTCCTGAAATCAATGTTTTTGTCCGGCTTTTCTATTCCGTACTCGGGCTGAGCCGAAAGAATGTCGGAATTTACAAGTTTCATAAGGTCATATCCGGCTCCCTTCATCGCCGCTCCGATAACATCGGTGCATACTCCGTATTCGTCATCTGGATATCCGCCTTCGTAATATTTGCTCTTGTATTTCGGACGTAATGCAACATAGCTTTGCGCACTGCATAAAATATCTGTCTGATCTTCTGTTCCGTCGCAGTCGCCATCGTTTGCGCTTTTGTATGTATCTATACCGAAATCTGCAGCGGTATATGTTTTTTTGGGAATAAGACTGAAGCTGTCGGCCGCATAAAATGCTGCGGAAAGACCAAGAACCACACACATGTAAAAGATAAAAGCAGAAAATTTTTTCAACAAACTCACCTCTGATACTAATGATATATGATGATATTTTATTTGTCAATAATTGAGGAGAAATAATAGACGTTTGTCAATTTCTACTTCAATCATTTCCTGAATTGTGTTTCCAAACAAATCTTTCAACGCCTTTTAAATATCCGCTGATGTTTTTATGAAATACTCCTGTATTAAACCGGATATAATAGTCTTTTTCTCTTTATTTGAAATAATAGGACTTACGTGCGCGTCCAAATTTATGCTATCACCTGCCGTAAACGGATAAACTTTGTAGTATATTTTTTGAAATGCGTAATGGATAATAATTAAATAACTATACATGATTTATGCCTTGATTTTGGAAATTTGCAAAATAGATATAAATTTAAGGTTGAATAGTAGATATATTTACGCCGACATATGATGCTGAGCCTCATCCCGGCGCTTTTTTTCAAGAATATCGTTAATAGATATATTATTATTCAGATATTTCTTATGCTTCGTTGATCAGTGTGCTTATATTATTGATAAACTTATGGTTTCTTTGAAAGTAATACATTAATTCAAGAGAATCTTTTGGGAAGAAAGATATAGTATAATTTTACATATTCTTATATGTAGTAAGTTTTAAGTTTTTTTAAATTTATCCAAAAAAAGTTAACGAATAAAAAAAAACCTTATTTCTAATTTTAAATGTACGTGATAGAATATGCATGTAAAGTAAATACGGCGCTCAAATGGGGGTATTTACAATGAATGGGCTTAAAACAAAAATATTTCTTTTTGCGTTGGCTGTAGGAATACTTAGTGGATGCAAAGGTAAAATTCAGGAACAAACTTCCGGGAATATTCAAACTATTAGTTTGGTTATGGACGAACAGTATCTTAATGGATTTAATCAAATACTTCAAGAGTTCGAAAACAGCCATCCTAATATAAAGGTATCTGCCAGTTCTTTTCCGGCATACATGGAATATAAAAGAATGCTTTATGTTTCGTCATTTAATTCACCGGATACAGATTATGATTTATATTGTATATCGGATTCTTGGATATACGAGTTTGCAGAACGAAAATATATTCAGCCGATTAGCAACATTAGTGATATTGCGTTGAATCAATTTAATAATCAAGCTTTAAATATGTTTCTAATATCAGATAAACTATATGCGCTTCCGCTGTTTATGGATACATGGCTGCTTTATTATAAAGATTCTAAAACAAATGACAGAGAATGGCAAAACAATCTTGCAGATGTTAGTTTGCCGGGTATTAACGATGATAGTCTTGTTGAATTTATCATGGCTTATAAAACAGCTAAGGATTGTAGCATAAAAGATGCGATTGAGTTTTACAAGAAATGGTATACATATAGAGATACGAAAAAACAAAATTATAGTAATGAATTTACAAGTGGTACCACTCATTATTTGTTGGCAAAATGTGTAGATAAAAATGATATTGAGAATAATATGACAGATTTGAACACTAAAATTATTATTTCTCAAAATGCTGAAAAAAAAATATCTTTTGTCTGGTGTTGGTCTTGCTGTAAACTCAAAGCTTGAACTCTCTAAGTATGAAGCTATCAAAGAATTCATACAATATATTGATTCAAATGCTGTTTATATTGAGATATCAAAAAAACTTAATGTACTGCCCGTTGCCGTAAAGCTCCAGAATCATCATCTAATACTTGATTCTGTTCCTATATCAGAGGTAATATTCTCACACCCTGAAAATCTTGTTGTAATTACAGGTAGAGATAACGATTATGAACTTAGACGCGAAGCACAGGAGAAACTGGCATATTATTTAATGGGAGAATTGAGTATAGAAGAAGTATGCGCTGCGTTTGAAAAAATATTTTAAATTTTATTTGTAAAAATCAAAAAAATGGAGGGAAAATTAAAATGAAAAAAAAATTAAGCTGTGTTATGGCGATTATAACGCTAATGATGGGACTTGGTGGATGCGGAGGAAATGGTATCAGTATGGTAGATGAAGATGTATCAACAGTACCAGTAGATACATATGAAATTGCGTGGTATCTTCCAATAACATCGCAGAAAGACACAGAGCTTGTTGAAGAGAAGATTAATGCTTATTTAAAAGACAAAATTAACGCAACGGTTAAACTATATTTACTTGAATCTTCACAATACAAGGAAAAAATGAATGCTATGATAAGTTCTGGTGAATACTTTGATCTTGCTTTCTGCGCATCGTGGATGCTTGATTACAGAATGAATGCAGAAAACGAAGCATTTATACCGCTTGATGATTATTTTGATAAATATATGCCTAAGACATATGAGTTATTAGACAAAGATGCTCTTTCAAATGCAAAAGTAAACGGAAAAATTTATGCGTTGCCTGTAATAAAGGAAAATGCGCAACAGATAGGCTGGATTTATCGTAAAGATATTGCAGATAAGTACGGTATTAATATGGATCAAATAAAAAATTTCGAAGATCTCGAACCTTATGCAAAGATAATTAAAGAAAATGAGCCAGATATTCAGTATCCTGTAGACTGGGTTGGGGACACTCCTACATCAAATACAATAAGACATGTGACAACCGGTCTGGGATTGCCTAATGATAATACATATCCAATGGATAAAGTAATTGAAGAATATGAAACCGAATCAATAAAAAAATCATTTGACATTGCAAAACGTTACTATGATGAAGGCTTGGTTAGAAAAGACTGTGTTACGGCAACAGATTTAAATCAAAGAATGAAAGACGGAAAAACTTTTTGCCACTTGGCATACTTAAAACCGGGCAAAGTAAATGAACTTTATAAAGGTGCAAAATATCAATTTGCTCAGTCGGGCATTTCAAACGTCTATAAGGATCCTGAAGCAGGTGTTCTTTCAATGACAGCGGTTTCTGCTACTTCTAAGAATCCAGCACGTGTTATGAGATTTTTAGAACTTGTCAATACGGATAAATATCTTAATAATCTTATTATCTATGGTATAGAAGGTAAGCACTATAAGAAAGTCAGTGATAATGTTATAGAGTTAATCCCTGATTCTGGATATTCTTTATCAGGAAGCCAGTGGATGGTTTCAAATGTATTTTTAAACTACACAACGACAGAAGAAGATCCTGAAAAGCTTACAAAACTAAAAGAATTTGATGAAAGCGCTGTATTGCTGCCATCAGCAGGATTCACTTTCAACACAGAGCCGGTTCAACAGTATGTAGCGTCATGCGCAACAGTTGAAGCACAGTATAAAAAGCAAATTGCGGTAGGTGCTGTTTCTTTTGAAGAAAAGTGGCCAGAGTTTAAAAAGAAGCTTGAAGAAGCGGGATTTGAAAAAGTAAAAGATGAGTTACAGAAACAGTACACAGAATTTTTGTCAAAAAAATAAAGAAAGAGAAATAGACAATGAAAAAAAATTCTTTTAAAAAGAACCTGAAAGAGAACATGCCGTTATTGTGTATGCTTATGCCGGGTGTAATTTTTACATTTATATTCAGCTATATGCCTCTTTTCGGGATAGTTATAGCATTTAAAAAAATAAATATGCGCACGGGAATTCTAAAAAGTCCTTGGGTGGGATTCAAAAACTTTGAATTTCTATTTAACTCGTCAGATACTTATATCATCACTCGAAACACAATATGCTATAATCTGGTATTTATATTCCTTGGTCTAATAATATCTGTCGGTCTTGCTATTTTGCTGAATGAAATAAAAAATAAAATTCTTTCAAAAACATACCAGACAATATTAATTATGCCATATTTTCTGTCATTTGTTGTAGTAAGTTATCTTGTATATGCATTTTTGAATACAGAAAATGGATTTATTAACAAACAAATTATAAGTGCCTTAGGTATGGATGCTAAGGTATGGTATGTTGATCCAAAACCATGGCCGATAATTCTTACAATAGTAAATTTTTGGAAGAACATGGGATATAGCAGTATAGTATATTTAGCAGCTATTGCGGGGATAGATGCTCAGCTTTATGAGGCGGCACAGATAGACGGAGCGACAAGATGGCAACAAATAAAATATGTGACCTTACCATCACTAAAAACGATAATGACAATCATGACTATACTTAATATTGGAAAGATATTTAATGCAGATTTTGGCCTTTTCTATCAGGTAACAATGAATTCCGGAGCTTTGTATCCAACAACATATGTTATAAATACATATGTATATAACATGATGATAGCTGCCGGAACAGCAAGTACAGGTATGGCGGCAGCTGCCGCACTTTATCAGTCATTGGTGGGTTTTATTTTAATAATAGTTACGAATTGGTGGGTGAAGAAATATGATCCGGACAGCGCTTTGTTCTAAAAATCAGCATTCCAAAAAAAGAAAAAATGGGCAAGGGACAGAAATATTTTTAAATGTATTTTTTATGGTACTTTGCATATTGTGTGTATTACCTGTATTGCTTGTATTCAGTATATCATTTTCAAGCGAAGAATCCATTGCAGAGATAGGATATGCATTAATACCAAAGTCATGGAGTCTTGTAGCTTACAGATACATATTAATGTCATATGAAAAAGTTGTAAATGCCTATTTGGTAACTATTTTTACTACTGTAGTAGGAACAATAATAAGTGTGTCGGTTATCGCACTGTATTCTTATGCAATATCAAGAAATTCATTTAAATATAAAAAATTCTTTACATTTTATATATTCTTTACAATGATGTTTTCTGGCGGTTTGGTTGCATGGTATATGATATGTACGTCGGTTTTACACATAAATAACACTATATGGGGACTTATTCTTCCTTCTGTAATGAGTCCATGGTATGTAATAGTTTTAAGATCTTTCTTTGTATCTTCGGTGCCAAATGCGATTATAGAATCAGGAAAGTTGGACGGAGCCGGTGAATTTAGAATATTCGTTCAGTTGGTTCTTCCAATTTCGCTGCCGGGGCTTGCAACAATTGCTCTATTTACAACGCTGGGATTTTGGAATGACTGGTGGCTTCCGATGATTTTAAATACTAATCCTAAACTTTATAATCTGCAATTTTTACTTCAAAGCATGATGAAAAATATAGAGTTGATGAATCAAAGTGAGGCATATAGAGCGAATGCCGGAAAGGAACTGGCTAATATACCGACGGATTCAATGCGAATGGCGCTTTGCGTAATTGCATTGGGACCTATTTTGATTGTATATCCGTTTTTCCAGAAATATTTTATACAAGGTTTAACAATTGGGGCTATAAAGGGTTAGATTAAAGAAGATAGTATGATAAAAAACACAGATTAGGAAAGGTAAGGACAATATGAAAAAATACAGATGCATAGGATTTTTACTTAGTATTGCAACTATATTTACAATATTCCCAAACATAAATGCTGAACCAATAATAGGGAAATCACAACTGGATACTATGGGTGAAGTTGCGTCATCACAGCAGGCATTTATTGCGGCACTTCCTGACGGAGCACAAAAAGTAGAGGACATAAATATAGATACAGTATATGCAAAAAATAAGACAGGTGATGCAAATACAATAGGGAAAATGTCTCATTATGGTAAGGCGGCGCTTGATATACGTTTGAACAAATATCAGGGGTACACATCACCAGAAGATTTGTCAATTTCGTATTTGACGGAAACAGATATAAAGAAGGGAGATATTTGTGTTATCTCTTTTATTGCTCAAAAATGGTGGTCACCTGATGGTAAAACATTTCAGACAAAGTTTGGAATAACATCGTCGGATGGAAGCAATGTTCAGAAGACTGATGTTATAAAAGCAGAAGCTAACGGCAGCGATAATGCTGGTACATTTGAATGGGCAGATAAGACATACTATGCATTTGAATCCAATGCAGACTATAATGCAGGGAGTAAATTTGAAATATACCTTGGATTTAATGACGGTCAGCAGGGTGCAATAAGAAATGTCGAGTTGAGGAATTTAAAAAATGAAAAATCACTTAAACTTATTCAATATGTTACAGGACAGACGAAACTTTCACAGCGCCAGATTGTTACTTTTGCTCCATCTAGTGGATTTAGACAATTTTCAGCAAACGATTCAATAAATGTTAAATTTACAGCTCCTGTTTCATCAGATTTCGTATTAAATGACTTTACAATTGAAGGGAAAAATGATGCATCGGTTGAATCATTTGTGTTGAGTGAAGACAGAAAGATGCTGACTTTAAATATAAGAGGTATGCTTCCTTCATCACAATATACTATTACTGTAGACAATATAATAACTGAAGATATAGATTATATAAAACAGAAGTGCGAGTTTACTACTACCGAATCTTTCGTGATTGATACAACGCGTATTTCGGGTCTTATAGCAGGTACAACAAAACCTAAAGAAAATGTTGCTCCTTTAGCATTAAGACTAAAGAGGGGAACAAACACAGTTATGTTAAATGTGAACAACTCAGGAAATGTACCTGAAACGGCATACATGATAGCAACGGTTTACAACGGCTCGAAGAGCAATTTTGAAGAAGCTGTCTTATCTAAGGTATACATATCAAAAAAAACAGACATAGAATCATTCGATAAATTATCGATATATGTGCCGGTTGAGGGGGCAAATCAGGTTGTTAAAATATTTGTTTGGGATAATTTAATTAATAAAACACCTCTTTGCGATGATATTATACTTAGCTGTACTGATTAGTCAATATGAAAGGAGGTAACTGCTTTTATGAAAAAGATAATTACATTGTTACTGAGTGTATTTATACTTATTTCAAATCTTAATTCAGTATGCTTTGCAGAAAAGGAGCATATAAGAGTGACGTTGGATTCAAAGGAAATAAATACATTGTCTGAGCCGATATACAAAGATGGTGTTCTCATGCTTCCTTTGGTAGAAATTCTCGAATACATAGATGCCTTTGTTCAATGGGATTCTGAAAATCATGAATTTATCGGAAATAGAAAGGGAATTAGATTTGCTATACCGCTGGATAAGGCAACTGCAGTTTATGACAGCGTACCTATTGAACTTGATGCAAATACACGAGAAATTAACGGTGTCGCAATGATAGATTCACGTTTTTTTGGTTGCATTAATGGTATAGAAACAGAATTTAATGATAACACCTTTGCTATTACGACAAACAATCAGATAGATACTGAATATGAAGAATGGTCGTGGGATAAGATAAAAAATATACTGCCGGAGGGTGAATATGAAGTCAGCCCCGAACAGTTTCTTGAAAAATATACTGTAAGTCGGAATGAAGAATGGATGAACGCTAAAATTGTAGATGTAGAAGGCATGCCATTTAGCAAGGCTTTGGAAATAGAAACATTTAAGCAGCCTGTAAATACCTATGACACAAAAATAGATGTTGATCCTATCGGAAGTATACGTAAAGGCGATGTTGCTGTTCTTACATTTTATGGTCGAAAAATAAAATCAAGCCATGAATCGGGAAATGCCTTTACCGAAGCCATAGTAGAACAAAATTATGGTGGATATGCGAAAGCTCTTATGACACCAATTACACTAAGTTCAGAGTGGAAGCAATTTGCTTTGCCGGTTTATAATACAACAATGGATTTACAAATTGAAAAATACGATTTGAATTTTCGAGTTGGATATAAGCCACAAACAATTCAACTTGCAGATGTAAGACTTGTGAATTATAAAGGAGATGTTTCACCGTCTGTTGTGGCGCCGGATTCGGTTGTCACTAAGTATAAGGGAATGGAAAAAGACGCCCTGTGGAGGAAGGAAGCGCTGCGGAGAATTGAAAAATACAGAAAAAACAGAATGCGGATTTCTGTGGTAGACAAAGAAGGTAATGCGATCCCCAATGCGAAAGTACAAGCAAAAATGACTAGAAATGAATTTATGTGGGGTACAGCTGCCGACGACTGGGTATTTAATGTAGTAGGAAATGATTCGCTGTATGGTAGGAATATAAAAAAATACTTTAATGAAATTACGCCAGAAAGTACACAAAAATGGCCTTTAATAGAAAAAAACAAGGGAATCATTCCGGCGCGTCTTGCTAACTGGGCAATAGAAAATAATATGTACGTGCGCGGACATAATCTTGTTTGGGATAGCAAAAGTGGATTGCCTCAAAAATTGATTCAAACAATTGAATCAGGAACACCGGAAGAGGTGCAAGATATCGTTCTGTCACACATTGTAGAAATGGTAAGACTTTTTGGCGACAGCGTATGCCAGTGGGATCTCTTGAACGAACCGGGATTTAACAATTTGATGCGAACAAAATATGGATATGCATTTGCAGCAGAATGGTTTAAAGCAGCGAAGTATGCGCTAGATGGAAAAGATGTAAAGTTGTATATAAATGAAATGGAGATTACAGGAGATAAAAAATCAGATCCCCCGACAATAAAAAGACTTATAGAAATCGTTGAGGGATTAAAGGCAGAGGGTGCTCCTATAGACGGTATAGGAATAGAAAATCACTGTCAAAAACTAATCTATCCCCAAGACTTTTATAATCAGCTTGATGAAATTTCAAACCATGCAAATGAGATTGCGGTTACAGAATATGATTTAAAGATTTCCGACAAAAAAATTGCTGCAGATTTTTTAAGAGACGAAATGATAGTAGCCTATAGCCATCCTAAATGTACTGGATTTATAATGTGGGGCTTTACGGATAAATATCACTGGTTGAATAATGCGCCTCTGCTTGATAGTAGTTTTAATCCTAAACCGGCATTGGAAAACTACATTAGGACAATAGACGATTTTACTACAAATGAAGAAGGAATAACGAATATTGAAGGAATTTTTGATTTTTCCGGCTTTAGAGGTGAGTATGACGTCACTGTTACAGTAAATGGAGTATCAAAGACGGTTAGATGCTGCATAAAAAAAGATGAGCCGAATTTACTTTTGTGTGTATACAATGGAGAGGATATTTCAATGAATCCGTCAAGTACTCCTAAGGTGCGGGAAAAAATCAATATTGCCAAATTTCTTGCAAATAGAGATGTATACCGCCAATATAACAGAACAAGCTGGACAGAGGCGAAAAAATATAATGTGAACGCTTTTGATGGTTCATCAGTTTCTGCGATTACTGATAATCAATATAATACATTTTGGAGCTTTGATTCTATTAATTCTTTTATTACTGTAGAAAATCCACTAATATCAGATGCTACAAAGATTACACTGTCTTGGAAATATGCAAATCCGTACCAGTACGGTGTTTACGTATCAGATGACAAATACACATGGCAAAAAGCAGAGAAAACAGTTAATGACCACCAATTTGAAATTAACAATCATAAATGGGTAAAGATAATCAACGAATCAAATCGTCAGATTTCATTAAGTGAAATCGATATTAGATGATGAACGGCAATAGGGGGAAAATATGAAAATCAGGAAAATCATTGGTATATTAGTGACGCTATCTATAGCAAGTACATTAACTGTGCCGATAAGAGCATATGGAGATACTACCATAAGTGTCAATGCAGTTCTGAATGATAAAGAGGTAACGATAAGTATTCTGTCGGATGCAGCAGCAGATGAAAGGTATTCAATTACCGTTATTGATACCAACGGAACCGTGGAGAACAGCTTTGATAACAATGAAGCTTCTGTTTCAAATGTTTACCGTATGGATCAGGTATCGGGCAATGGGAATATTACATATTCATTTAAGCTTAAGGAAAACGACCATTTAGGAAAGTATACCGTGGTGATAGGCGGAAGAAAACTGTCGAGACAATCAAAAACCATAGCTTATTTTCTTAATACTACAGATGAAATAACAAAACAGGCACTGGCAGACCTAAATGCAGCTTCTGAAGACAATATAAATAACGTTATATCTGATAATGCGGATCAAGCATGGATAGTTGATGCTGGCAGTGACATTTATAATAATAATAAACCAGCTTTTGCAAAAATTTTAATAAATGAAAAAGGCAACGGATATGAAAATGAAGCTGACGTAGAGAGCGCATTTGAATTTGCAGAAAGACTAGTTAAAATTTCAAAAGCATCAAATTCAGATCTTTCATTATATTTTAAAATTTATAAGGATGCATTAAGATGTACTGTGCCTCAAGAATTTCTGAACGGCCAAGACGAATATATTGAAGCATTTGCTAATCTTAAGGCAGATACGGAGAAATATCATCTTTTAAGTGCAGAAAATCTTAATGAACTGTTAAATCTATATGCACTTCCTTTGGGAAAACTTAATCAAGCAGCTCGATCCGATATAATAAATGTACTTAATCAGTATTCATCAACATTTGATATAAATCTCAGTAATATGGGATATACGGATAGTATGGAATACGATTTTGCGAAGGCTGTTGCTGAAAAAACATTTAAGAACCTTGAGGAAGTAAAAATTTTCGTACAGACAACAATTAACAATATTAAAAATAAACAAGTAACACCATCAGGTGTTAGAAGCCATGGCGGAAGCACATCAACAGGCATTGGAAGTGCGGGGAATATTTCTAAAGATGAAATAGAAAGCACAAGACAAACTGCAAAGATAGTTTTTAATGATGTCCCTGATACTTATTGGGCAAAAACATATATAGAATATCTTGCTTATAATGAAATAATGATAGGTGACGGCAAGCAGTACTTTAGACCGTCAGATAATATAACGCGGGAGGAATTTGTATCACTGTTAGTCAAGGTAATGAAGTTTGAACCCGCCACTTCAAAATCAACAGAATTTAGTGATGTGTATGATGAGCAATGGTATTTTCCATCAATTAATACGGCGGTTGCAAACAAAATTTGCAGCGGCATGGAAGACGGTATCTTTGGCATTGGAAGAACAATAACAAGACAGGATGCTGTTACGATGATATATAATGCAAAGAACGCAAAAGAAATTTTACTAAAAAAACAAGAAACTGATATCAACTATACAGATAGTTCTGATTTTGCGGAGTATGCATTCGATATTATATATGACATAAGCAAAACAGGAATAATTAAGGGATATGGTGATGGAACGTTCAGACCTAATGACTCGCTTACACGAGCTGAGGCTGCCAAGATGATGTATTCTTTGATTGACTTAGTATACGGATTAAAAAATGGAGGAAAAATATGAAAAAAATAGCTTTGCTTTTAGCGTTCGTATTTCTAATATCAACATTTCCTGTTTTGGCTGCCAGTAAAGAAGATGCACCTTCAGAATTGACAAAACAAGCTAAGGTTCTATTGGATTTAAAGCTGATCACTGAATATGAAGAAAATGCTTCGGTTACGCAAGAGATGCTGTATAATGCACTTGGAACTATAACAGGAAGTGTAGGATATGGCGATGTTTATTTTACAGATTATAAATTAAATAATACACTGGAATATGTTGAATGCGTCATGATAATGCTTGATTTTCTGGGTTATGGAAAAATGATAAAAAGTGGTACTGGAACATATAACTATTCATCTCTTGCAAAACAGTGTGGTTTAACAAGCGGTGTTGCTCTTCGGACTGGAAATATAAGCATGAAAGAATATACAAAACTATTGTATAACTTTTTGAATACTAATCTTCTTGAGGTTAGAGATGTTATTCATAACAGATATGCAAAATCCGATGAAACAGTAATGTCAAAATATTTTAATGCATGTGAATACACAGGTGTATTGACATCGGCAGGGAACATTTCAATTAATTCCTCTGAAAAGGTAGGTAGAAATGTGCTTAAAATAGGTGATTCAACATACACATGTTATCTTGACAAAAAAGAGGAATATGTAGGATACAATATTCGTGCATGGATAAATAATGATAATGAAGTTATCGCGATATATTATGATGAAAATAAAAACAAAGATTTGATTATAGAAGCAAAAGATCTGCATGATGTATCGCAAAGCAATAACAAGCAAATTCACTATAGGCAGGGGAAGACAGCTAAAAAAGTTAATATTAATCCTGAAGTTGATGTAGTTTATGGAGGAACTTTTTATCCTAACGGACTTAACGTAAAGGATCTTAATATAGCAAGCGGAAATATTAAGTTGATAGATAATGATTATGATGGTTGGTATGATGTAGTATTTATAAATAATTATATAAATGAAGTAGTCGATATTTATGCACCTACTGACATGATTTTAAAAACAAAGGATGGAGGAAGTTACGACATACAGGAATATGTTGAAGATTACGGAGACATTTTGGATTCCAAAGGAAAAAAAATAAAACTCAGCAATATTTCGGTAAACAATATTGTCAGCATAAGAAAAAATAAATTGGGGATACCTACAGATATTATAGTTTCAATTCAAAAAATTAGCGGAATTTTACGAAACGTTGACATTTCTGATCGTGTTGTAAGTATTGACGATGAAATTTGTGCACTTGCATATGACAGGGTTGATAATTATAAAAAGGATGCTGTTATAGGGGATGAGGTAACAGCGTTTAAGAATGCTTTTGATGAGGTAGTATACCTGCTTGTTTATTCCGCTAAATTGCAGTACGCATATGCCTTTTCATGTAAAATAAAGGAGGATGAAGAGGGATGTATAGTCAAACTTGTTAACTCCGACTGTAAAAATATAAAATTGATTACAGATACAAAAATAAAGTATAACGGAACAAAACAGAGCCCGGAAGTGTTCTGTGATGAATTTAAACCGGGTCTTATAAAATATGCTGTTAATGCAGAGGGTAAAATTAATGTTATAGAAACACCTAAAAATGCTCACTCAGTCGAAGTTAAACCGAAAAATTATTTTTCGCTTGACTATGACACAACGAGATATGATGCGCAGCCTTTGTATGTTGTAAAAGGAGATTTGTCAGTTATCGGTTCAAGATATGCTATTACATCAGAAACACTTGTATTTTATATACCCACTACAGGTAAAGAGGATAGTTTTTATGCCCAGTATGGAAACAACTTAAGTGATACAACGCTTTATTCGACATGCAAGATATATGATGTAAACGAGGATTATGAAGCGGGAGTTATTACAGTGCAATATACACCCGGTACTTCGATATATGCCGACGATTTGGGAATCTTGGTGACCAAGGTTGTTGAAACAGTTAATGATGACGGTGATTCGGCAGTAATGATACAAGGTTATCAGAACGGAAATGAGGTGACTTTTGTTACTTCTAAAACCGATATCATTTCATCTGGGGGAGCGGGTTCAAAAGAAAATATACCAATTACGTTGTTAACGCGGGGCAGTATAATTCAAGTTGGAAGAAACTACAATAATGAGGTGGATTCATTGCATGTTCTTTATCTTGCACAGGATGATCCGCAAAAAGGTATTTATGAATGGTGTGATAATTCTCCGCGAGGATGGTACGGAGCATCTCAGTTCTTTTTTAACGGATATGGACTTTCGTCATATGGAAAGGTAATTAGGAGAACAAGCAGAGGTATAGTATTTAACGGACATACACCCACTTCTGGAGAAGGTTTGTTCCCGGTAAGAAGTTGGGATAGATTTATAAATCTTGATGCCGACGTTCCTGTTTTAGTATACGAAAGAGGTTCAAAAAGTGCAAGGGTAGGAACAATGGAGGATATAACTACTGATGACTGGATTTTTATACAAATCAGCGAAAGCAGACTAAAGTCACTCGTTGTATATAAAGAATAAGACATGATCACTATAAAAAATGAAAAAATAAAGATCGAGGTTAACGAGGGAAACGGATTGATTTGTGGGCTGTTTTCTCATTTGGGAGATTTTAATATTGCTGATCAAAAAGGTTTTGGAGACTGTTGCTATACGTTGTTCGGCGACGATATTTCGACTGATGTTGACTTCTGCCCATATATTGACAAAACAGCCGAATACGAATCCGTATGCGGTTTTTACGATAAGATAGTATGTAAAAACAGTTGCTTAGGGATTGAAACAAAATATCTACTGACAGACGACGGACTAATAATAAATTCCAACATAAAAAATTCTAATATTTCTGAATTCGGAATAAATTTTAATTTTAATTTTCTTGGTAAAAAAGCAAGCGGATATGATGGCCAACTACTTCCAAGTTCACCATATACTTCATATGACAAAAAGAGAATGTACTGTATTATGCCTATAATCAATCATGGATTTTGTATAGTTGCCTCAACAACAATATGTGATGGATGGAAGATTGATTACTCCTCGTATTCTGCCGGACATTTTATACATAATTTTAAAATGTTTGCTTCCTTCGATTCTGCTTATAGTGGAAGACAACCTATAGAAGAAAAATCTATAACTGTAGAAATCGCTTTTGAAAAGACAATATATGATTGTTTGCATCGTCTGCACAAAATATATGGATGTCCTGTAGCGTATGCTGATATTACTGGTACATTTGAAAAAAAGCTTACAGTGCAATTTATAGGTGATACAAAGTATGTTGAGATAATCTATCCAAACAAGCAAAAACCGGTCAAGAGAATAGATTTAGAATGTGGACAAACGTCAGTAACCATTGAAACAGATACGTACGGACTTTGCAGTGTAGTACCGTATGGAATTAGAAGGGGACTCGACACATCTTTATGGTTTGGCAAAAACATGGGAAAGATATTTGAAAAAAGCTGTAATGCAGTGAAAAAGCCATACCATAATGATTTT
The DNA here is from genome assembly GCA_029007725.1 of Bacillota bacterium. Lineage (GTDB taxonomy): Bacteria > Bacillota > Clostridia > UBA1381 > UBA1381 > UBA1738. The sequence goes on from JAQXIJ010000088.1 coordinate 26,133, forward strand.
AATCTTTGTGAAGGTATGGTTTGGTTGTGGTCTCTGCTATCATATATGTCCTTTTATCATGAAAAAAAATATATAAAGAAAGTAGACAAAATGTTGAAGGTAATAATGTCGGATACCGATAATACAGTAGATAGGCTCTCGATACTTCCTTATGCATATAACGGATACCCATCATATCACATAAAAAATTCTGACCGGATTCAAGAAGAGTTTTTTGGTATATCAATACTTACAGAAGCGTATAAGCTTACAAATGATGAAAAATATATTGATTTTGCATACCAATCAGCAAAATGTATGATTGATACTTATCAGCAGACAAACGGAGCGCTTGTTTGTAAGCACGGAGACTATACAACCGTATGCTCACCCATAATTTCCATTATTGATCTTGCAGAAGTTTTTAAGTACAAGGATAGAGAACGCTCTGATTATTTATATAAGGCATCAAAAAAGATTGTCGAATTTTTAATAAACAGAGGGACATATTTTCCTACAGAGACCCAGGAAAATGAATTTTCCAATACTGAAATGGAAGAAGGATCAATGGCCTGCACAGCCCTTTCTGTTTTATATTATTGTTACCATGTGCAATTTAGTAAGAGATATATTGAATTTGCTGAAAATGTATTACGTCTGCATGACTGGTGGAGAATATATACACCGGATGCAAGACTATATATGTCGACAATGCGGTGGTGGGAAACAATATGGGAAGGAGACGGTACCGGACCTGCAATCTGCGGAGGTCATGCATGGTCAATATGGCGTGCTGAAGCAGATTACTATATGGGTATTCTTACAGCAGATCCTAAATATATGCTTGATTCATGGAATGGCTTTGTTACTAATTTTTCTAAAATTCAGCGTGATGGGACAAATTATGCTTGTTATCAGCCGGATTATATTACCGGAGGCGGAATTGTAAATATACGCAAAGGGTTGCTGCAACTTAAAAATGAAGATGTATCAAAAAAATATGAACTGACGCATGGTTATCCCAAACATTGTGATAATTCACTTTCGAGGTACGTATGGGTTAGAGCACAAAAGACGTGGCTTAAGACTGCTGCAGTTATTAAAAAAGGAAATCATATAATTCCGATAAACTGCGTTATAAAAGAAAAAACAATTATAATTGATGATAATATTACAACGTTGTATGTTTCGGGAATAAGGGAAAAATATAAAATTTACAGCAAAAACAAGTTAAAACTTGCAGGGGATTACAAAACTATTGAATTATGTTAAATTTAACACTTTGTTTCCCTACTAACATTGTGTATAAATTTATAAAATTAAAAGAAAGGATGAC
>JAQXIJ010000089.1 GCA_029007725.1 Bacillota bacterium
TTCCGCAATCATGAGCGGATAGTCGCGGATAGGTAAGTTTTGATATTTTGTAATACCCTGATGAGTTACAAAGCCTTCAATTTCAAATATTTCCGCTGTATATGGGTCTATCAGAACAGGATCTTCTATTCGGTCAAATACAGAGATTTCAGCCTTGTAGCTGATTGGCGTATTTTTGCGAACCTCGGTGGGCAGATAATAGGCATAAACGGGGGTTCCGTTTTTGTCATATGACATGCTTGAGCATGACAAAAGCTCAAGTTCTGACTGAGAATCTATGTCTACACATATATAATGTGATGCTGGTTTTATATCGCCGCTGAAAATTGCTGCAAGGTTGGTAATTGTCCGATATGATTCTTTTGGTGTGTATGTAATTCCGTTCAGAATTCCCTGTGCGGCAGGCTTGTTTATGACCTCAACTGCTTTTGCATATGGTTTTTCCCACATATCCGCCATCTGAAAGAATGAACTGCGCTTTATGCTGTAAAATATGTCAAGAAAATATCGTCTAAGCTGCCAAACTGCCTGGGCACGTTCACTTGTTTTGCCATCATGTATAAGCCAGTGTCCTTCATAAGCCCAAGACGGATATCCGCCTTCACCCTGCCATAGCTCAACATTTTCAAATCCGCTTTCGTCAAGCATTTTCCGCAGCTGTGCCACGCATTTTGCATATCTGAATTCTGGTATGCTGGTATACATATGAAAAGCGTATATGTCTACACTGCTTTTTTTGACGTTGGCAAGAAAATCCTTTAAAAATACGAAACAATCAACTTGAGATGTGTTGAAAATTATCTTTGCATCTTTGTAAATAGAGTGTATGACGTCGGCGGTTAAGTCAACCAGTCTTGCATATTCCGCTCCGTTTGGTTCTTGGGGGTACCAGAAGTGCGCAAGGTTGGGCTCATTCCATATTTCAAAATATTCAATTCGTGATTCGAAGTGCTCCGTAAGAGCATGAACATATTTTTTCCATGCCTCAAGCGTTTCGTCACCGTAAAACAGAGGAACGCAACCTACGCCGGTTTCGTTAGGAACATCGGACATATATACCGGATTTCCAAATCCTACGTTAAACCACGGCTTTATACCACGCTCCAAAAGATTATCTACAATAGAATCGAGCCAACCGAAGTCATATACGCCCTTTTCTTTTTCGCATTTTGCCCATCCTGTCTGGCATCGTGCAAATTTTACACCGCTTTTTTGGAGCAAATCATAACATTTGTCGGGATTAAACAAATCTCGGTCAAGGCATTCGAAGCCTATGCTTACATAGGAGTTCTTGATTTCGTTAGATGAATAAGTTTTAAGCTTTCCGATTTTCTGCATATAAATAACCATCCTTTCACATTTTAGAAAATATCAGTGCGCAAAGCACAAAGGCTATTCCGATAATACAGTCTTTTTTAAGCTTTTCTTTAAAAAACATACTTGCCATGGTGCTGCCAGCAATAAGCGAGAGCACGTTGGTTATCGGATATAGAATAATTGCGTCAATGCGTGCTGCCGCAAGCGTCTGAAAAAAAGATGCGCCGAACAGACTTACGGACATCGCCGCTATGTAGCCGAGGTTATTTTTGACCACGTTTTTTGTATGCTCTTTACCACTGCTGCCATTACGGATAATCACCTTTGCTGATATAAGTGCCGCCGCGGTAAATACAAAGGAATACAGGGTATAGTCCTCGGCACTTTTTTGCGGCACATAGACCATGTACAGCTTTTGAACAGTCTGATTTATGCCCTGCGAAAGAAGTATAATCGTCAAAAGGAGGAGCTGTTTGTTTGTTATTTTTCCTTTTATTGAAAAGTTGTAGCGTAAAAGAAAATACAAGGCCGCAATAATTGCCACAAAAGAGATAAGCTTAAATGGTGTGACGGTTTCGTTAAGCATAAAAAGCCCTGCAATGCACGGAACTATAAAGCTTGCCGAAGCACAGGCGCTCACAAGCATATATGCATCAGTTTTTATTGCAAAAGTCCAGCCCAGAAGAAACAGCGTCATCGATATGCCCGAAATCAGACATAGTATAAATTCGATTGGCTGCATACTAAAAATGTTCATCTTGCGGTTAAACAATACAATCACTGCTGAAATTATGCAGCATGTAATGTTGCGTATGATATTGATGTTTAAAGCGTCATTTACCGTAGCGACTGAGTCGCTTATCTTTTTTGAACAATAGCCCTTTGCCGCGTTGGCAAAGACCGAAAGAAAAATAAAAATATATCCCATGATTTTATCCTTACCAAAAATGATTTTTCTTGTTAATTATATAAAATGTTTGTACTTTTTGCAATAAACAATATAACCATTATTTAAACTATTCGCTCATTTTTAATTGACAGACGGAATATGTGTAGCTATAATGTAAATATGAAAGGGGCACTTTGGACATGGAAAAGTTTATGCCGTGTGTGGCGGATTATATTATAAAAAATATAGTAGTAATGAAATATTCGCCACAGGATCGGAAAAAGTGCATAAAACAAAGGGTGCTATCATCATTTATGCACGTCGCGCGAGGAAAATATCACTATCAATCCGACAAGGTGGATTTTTATGTCGGGACAGGAGATACGGTTTATATTCCGTGTGGAGCATCGTATGAATATACTATTTTATCCGATGTAACGGAATGTATTCAGACTGAATTTAGTCTTGAACAGACGATATGTGGAGAAAAAAACATTGTAGTGATTGATCAAAAGCCGTTTGTGCTGAAGAAGCAGGAAGGCAGACTCGATTTGGTGTTCAGCGAGCTGAACCGATGTCAGAATGATGGATTTTCCACGCTTGCGTCATTGTATAATCTTTTGGCGATTTTTGAAAATGCATGTCGCAGGGATAAGGCGGTTAGGGACGGAAGATACAAGATAGAGCCTGCAATAGAATTTATTGAACAGAATTTTAAGAACAAAATTTATATCGCCGATATTGCAAAAATGTGCGGAATAAGCGAGTCACATATGCGTCGGCTTTTCAGACGCTATCTTGGGGTTTCGCCAATAGGATATAAGAATTTAATACTGATTAAAGCGGCGTGCAACATGCTTCGGTATGGAGATCTTAACGTGAGTGAAACGGCGGAAGCTCTTAATTTCGGAGATATTTATACCTTCAGCCAGTTTTTTAAAAAGGAAACCGGCATATCGCCGAAGAACTATATTGACACCCATCGCGAAAGAGGAGTGAGTGAAACTTAAAAATAGTAGTTTTTGCTGTCAGTTCATATTGTCTTGGATCAATTAAATCAAGTAGATAAAAAGAGAAAAGTCATGTAAGAATAAACTAAGCCAGTATAAAGTCACATATACAAACGATATTTGTATCAGTCTGATTAAAATTTTGAGCAAGAATTTTGCAGCTCTCTACGTCATTCATTTTACATTAAGATGATTTATACGCTTTCAAAGTAGTCATTTTAGGTATATTGTTTCAACCAATGGCATAGCTTAGAATAGCAATAACAAATGTTGGAGATTTTACTTAAATCGATCAATAAGAATATTTTTTTCAAGACAGAATGCTGCTATGATGAAGAACAAGCGGAACACTCTTTAGGATTTTTGAGACAAGCCCGGATTTTGTGTAAAGTCTTTACGATACCTCCAAGATGATATATAATAAAAATATCAATTTGGAGGTTTTAATTATGCCAAAGTACAAATTAAGCCCTGAAGAGAGGGC